>NZ_NCKP01000060.1:0-27031 GCF_002282795.1 Thiomonas sp. 13-64-67 | reverse complement strand
CCCACCCAAGACACCCAACTGCCCCTGCTGTAGTGGCAATTTCAACAACCTGCCATAGACAGATCAAGCACTTACGACAGTTGGTGTCGAACTCGGGGGTTCGACGGCTTGGCAAAACCCGATGTGGATTGCGACGGGCATGACGGGCGACATTTATGGCACTGACAACAGCGGCCCGACCGCCAATCCGACCACCCTGCTGGATCAGGAGATCATGCTCACCAGCCTGACCTCCGGGCTGACGTACCGCTTTGCCCACCATCGCAGCACCGGGAATTACAGCAACGCCCCGCAAAGCAACTACTGGGCCCAGACCAATGTGACGCTCAGCACTAGCGGCACGCGCGTGTTGTTCCAGAGCGATTGGGGGAACGGCGACCCGAGCAACCCGGTGCTCAACCCGGATGCGGCGGTTGACACTTATGTGATCGAACTGCCGAGTAACAAGAGGGCGTAGAGCTGTCAGCGTCTGGCGGGCGCAAGCCTCGTCAGGCTGCTACGCGCCCTGCACACAAAACACCGCTTCCGTTGCCAGCAGCCCGGGAGCGAAGGTGATGCGGCGGCCGTTGCGGATGCCGAAGGCGTCGATCATCTTCAGCCCGCAGTGCGCAGCCAGGCGCTCGAAGTCGGCATAGGTGGCCACGCGCAGGTTCGGCGTGTTGTACCACTCGTAGGGCAGTTCGGGCGTTACGGGCAGGCGGCCCGTGAGGATCTGCAGGCGGATGCTCCAGTGGGCGAAATTGGCGAAGCTGAGGATGCCCAGCCGACCCACGCGCGCGGTTTCGCGCAGCGCGTTTTCGGTGTGGCGGATATTGGGCAGGGTGTCGATCTGCAGCACCACGTCGAAGCTGCCATCGCCGAACATCGACAGGCCCTGCTCCAGGTCGAGCTGCAGCACGTCCACGCCTTTTTCGGCGGCGGCGATCAATTTTTCAGGGCTGATTTCCACGCCCAGCCCGGTGCAGCCGCGGGTGTCGCGCAGATGCGCCAGCATGCGGCCATCGCCGCAGCCCAGATCGAGCACGCGGCTGCCATGCGGCACCAGATCGGCAATCACGCTCAGGGGAGTGGTCATTTGGAAAGCTCCTGCGCGATGCGGTCGAACCAGGCGCGCACCACGCCGTGGTAGTGCGGGTGATCCATGAGGAAGGCGTCATGGCCCTGCGGGGCATCGACTTCCGCGTAGGTCACGGCGCGGCGGTTGGTCACCAGCGCCTGCACGATTTCGCGCGAGCGCTGCGGGGAAAAGCGCCAGTCGGTGGTGAAGCTCACCAGCAGAAAGCGCGCCTGCGCCGCCGCCAGCCCCTGCGCCAGATCGCCGCCGGTGGCGCGCGCCGGGTCGAAATAGTCGAGCGCGCGGGTGATGAGCAGATAGGAATTGGCGTCGAAATAGCCGCTGAATTTGTCGCCCTGGTAGCGCAAATAGCTCTCGATCTCGAAGTCCACGCCAAAGCCGTAGCCCAGAGCGCCATTGCGCAGCGCACGGCCGAATTTGGCGGCCATGGCGTCGTCGCTGAGATAGGTGATGTGGGGTCGGTGATGATGGCGCGGCGAGCCACCTCGTTGAAGGCGATGTTCTGCGCCGAAAGACTGGGCGCTGTGGCGATAGCCGCGCAGTGGGCCACGCGGTCTGGATGGCGCAGCGTCCAGCTCAGCGCCTGCATGCCGCCCAGGCTGCCGCCGATGACCGCAGCCAGGCGATCGATGCCCAGCCGGTCGAGCAACCGCGCCTGCGCATCGACCCAATCTTCGACGGTGACCACGGGGAAACGGCTGCCCCAGGGCTGGCCAGTGGCTGGGTCGAGGCTCATCGGGCCGGTGGAGCCGAAGCACGAACCGGGGTTGTTGACGCAGAGTACGAAAAAGCGCTCGGTGTCGAGCGGTTTGCCGGGGCCGATCAGGTTGTCCCACCAGCCCACGCTCTTGGGGTTGCCTGCATGCGTACCGGCGGCGTGATGGCTGGCGTTGAGCGCATGACACACCAGCACGGCGTTGCTGCGCTCGGCGTTGAGCGTGCCGTAGGTTTCATACATCAACTCGTAGGCGGGCAGTTGCGCGCCGCTTTGAAGCGGCAGCGGCTGCTCGAACGCCATGCGCTGCGGCGTGACGTCACCGAGGGCTGAGGGCGAAGCACTCATGGGTGTTCCTGAAAAAACAAACCGGCGGCGCTGGCAATGCAGCGAAAACCGCCGGTGGTCTGCGCTGTTTTAGCGGTATTTGTTATGCGCCCGCAAGCCCAGGGCAAATCGGCGCGTGAGCAAGTATAGGAGCATCCCCAAACGGATTCAGCCCATCGCCCTGTGCGTTGACCAGTGCGGCGCCAGCAGGGTGCGTTCCAGATGATCCGGGGCCAGACCGTAGAGCCGGGCGAGTTGCTCGCGGTCGATGCACTGCGCCGGGCTGCCCTGGGCGATGAAGCGGCCTGCCTGCATCAGAATGACGCGCGAGGCCACGACAAAGGCGTGATCGGGGTGATGGGTGGTGAACAGCACGGCCCGCCCGTCGTCGCGCAACTGCGCGAGCAGTTCGAGCAGCCGCAACTGATTGCCAAAGTCCAGGCTGCTGGCAGGTTCGTCGAGTAGAAGGTAGGGAGCGTCCTGCGCCAGCGCGCGGGCGATCAAGACTTGCTGACGCTGTCCACCCGACAGCGCCGCGTAGCTGCGTGTGGCCAGGCCTTGCAGGCCGAGCCGGTGCAGGATGGCGTGCACGGCAGCGAAGTCGTCGGCTGCGGGCCGGGCGATCAGCCCGCAGCTGGCCAGCCGCCCCATCATCACCACGTCGATGACGCTGTAAGCGAACACCAGCCGGTGCTGCTGAGGCACATAGGCGATGCGGCGGGCACGCTCGGGCGCGGACAGGGTGAAGAGGTCTTGACCATCGACTTGCACCGACCCAGCATGCGGCGCATGAATCGCGCACAGGGCTTTGAGCAAGGTGGTTTTGCCGCAGCCGTTGGGGCCGAGCAGCGCCAGCGTTTCGCCCGGGGCAAGGCGCAGCTGCACGCCCTTGACGATCTCTTCCTGTCCATAGCGGATGTGGAGTTGCTGTGCCTCGATCATCTCCGGCTCCTCAATCGGCCCAGCTCACGGCGGCGCGTCGCAGCACCACGGCGAGCAGCGGCAGCCCGACCAAGGCCGTGAGAACGCCCAGCGGCAACTCCACGGTGAACGCCGTGCGCGCCACGTCGTCGAGCAGCAAAAGGTAGAGCGCCCCCAGCAAGGCAGAGGCGGGCAACACGCGGCGGTTGTCCGCGCCCCAGATCAGCCGGGCAATCTGCGGAATCAGCAAGCCGACCCAGGCGATCATGCCGGCCAGAGTCACTGACAGCGTGCCCAGCAAGGTGGCCAGGGCGATGACCCAGGCGCGCGTGGCGCGCACCGGCACGCCCAGCGTGGTCGCTTCCTCGTCGCCCATGCTCAGCACGTTGAGCGCATGGCCCAGGCCGATGAGGGCGGCGGTGGCCAGCGCCATCAGCGGGGCGGTGAGCCACACGCTGTGCGCCGACACGCTGGAGAGCGTGCCCATCAGCCAATAGGTGATGGCAGGCAGCTTGTCGTACGGGTCGGCGACATACTTGGCGGTGGACAGCAGGGCGGTGAAAAACGCGCCGGTAATCAAGCCCGCCAACAGCAGCACCACAATGCCATGGATGCCGACCAGGCGGGCGAGCAGCAGGGTCATGCCCACGGCCATCAGCCCGAAGACAAAGCTGGAAAGCTGAACCTGCCAAAGGGTGTGACCGAGCAGGATGCCCAGTGCCGCGCCGAATGCGGCTCCGGCCAAACCGCCGAGCACTTCCGGCGAGGCCAGCGGATTGCGAAACAGCGCCTGGTAGGCCGCGCCCGAGGTCGACAGCGCGGCGCCGATGCACATGGCCGCGACGATGCGCGGCGCACGCAGCTCCACGATCACCGTCCACAGTTCGGAAGGATGGCCTGCAAGGCCTTGCCACAGGCGCATGGCCGCCTCGAGCGGCGAGGGCTGATAGCGCCCGAGCAGCAAGGAGATCGCGGCGCAGAGCAACAAGGCTGAACCCAGCAACCCGAAGCGGCCCTTCATGGATGGCCGGGCCATGCGGCGTCTGCCCGATGCGGCGCGGCACACGCGGCGGGCAAAGACGCAGACAACGACGTCGGCTGGAGCGCGGATAAAGATGAGGACACCAGCGGCAAGACCCGACGCAACAGCCGCTGCATCTGCTCGAGCTGCCGTTCAGGGCGGTCGTCGAGCGGGTTGAATGCCAGGCGCGGCACCGCGCGTTGCGCCAGCAGGTCGGCGAGCTGCCGGGCGCATTCCTCGGGCGTACCGACGATGGCGCGCGCCAGACTTTCGCTCTCGTCCATCTCGGCCATGGGGCCGCGAAAGCCGACCTTCCATTGCGATTGCTTGTTGCGCCGAAAGGCGGCCAGCCACGCCAGGGCATGGCGTCTGGCGGCGTCGCCATCCTCATCGATCCACAGCCCGCGCGACAGCAGCGCGTCGGCCGGACGTTGTGCAACGATGCCCCAGTTGATGGCCTGGGCGTCGTAGGTTTCCAGCGGCCAGAACTGCGCGCTCATCCAGCCCAGCCCGCGCGAAGCCGCCCAAGCCAGGGTGTCGGGCTCGCGGCTGGCGACGAACAGGGGCAGCGGGAGTTGCGCCGGGGGTTGCAGCACGGCCTCGCCGCGGTACTCGACCGACTGGGGGTGCAGCCGGTCGAGGACGGCGTCCACCACCTCGCGCATTTGCACGCGCGCCGCATCGCTGCCCCAGCCGAAAGCGCGCTTTTGCGCCTCGAACGGCCCGCCTTTGGCAAAGCCGATGGCGATGCGCCCAGGCGCTAGGTTGGACAGCAGCGCGATTTCCTCGGCCAGCAGCGCGGGGTTGCGGCCTGCGGGCAACACCGCGGCCACGCCGAGCTGAATGCGCTGCGTCCGCGCCGCCCAGTGGGCCAGCAGCAGCAGCGGCGAGGCGCTCAGGCTTTGCGGGTCGAAGTGGTGTTCGGTGACCCACACTGCCTGCACGCCGATCTGCTCGATCTCCTGCACCAGGGCGGCGCGCTGTTGGAAAAAAGCTGGGATGGGCTCGTTCGCGGCGGGCTGCATGTGCAGCATCATGCCGATTTGCGGCAGGGGGGAGGCAGGCATGGCGGGTCAATACTTGGTGGGATAGTCGGTGGGGTCGGGCGCCAGAACGGCGCGCGCTTGCGCGGCGGAAAGCGTGCGCTTGAAGTACAGCGCGAAAAACGCCTCGGTGCGGGCGTCGATCGGGGTCTTGAACACCGCGCGGTAGTCTGCCGGGAAAATCCGGCCCGCCAGCCAGGGCGCGGCCAGCAGCCGCATGAACGACGGCGGCCGGTCGATCCAGCGAAACGGCACTTGCGGTGCGAACAGCACATGGCCTTCGCGTACCGCGCGCAGCAGCCTCCAGCGCGGCTCGGTCTGGATGGCGCGCATCGCTGGGCCGTCTTGGGTGAGGATCCAGTCGGGGTCTGCGGCCAGGATTTGCTCGAAACTCACCCGCACCATGCCGAAGCGGCTGCCGTCGGTGCAGTGCAAGGCGTTATGCGCGCCGATGGTGGTGATGACCTCGGCATGGAGCGAGCCGCTGCACTCGCTCGCCAGGCCGTCTTCGCCTTCGGCGTAATAGATGCGCACGGGCGGCTGCCGCGACACGCGCTGGCGCAGCGCGGCCAGATCGTCCAGCGTGGTCTGCGCGTCGGCGGCCAGCGCCTCGCCGCGCGCGGCGATCCCCAGCGCCTGCCCCACTTGGCGGAAGGCCGCGGGGTAGTCCGCCAGGCTGTCGAGCCGCACCGGGCAGATGGGCAGCCCGAGCTTGCGCATGGCCGCCGTGCTGGCCTGCGAACCCACCGTCGCCCCGGACACCAGCGCCAGCGTGGGATGCACGCGCAACACTTGCTCCAGACTGGCCGTCTTGCCCTGGCCGAACCAACCGCCGAGCACGGGAAGATCGAGGACGCTTTTCGGCAGAATCTGCGCCGCCTGCTTGCTCCAGGGAAAGTTCAGCCCCGCCATGCGTTCGGGCGCCAGCGCCAGCAGCAAGTAGTTGTTCACTGGGCTGCTGCCGTATACCGGGCCGCTCGGGGCGCTGGGGCAGGCCGCAGGCGTTTGCGCCAGCGCGAACGCGCCGTGCAGCAGGAGCGCGGCGCCGAGCAGAAGGCGGCACAGCCGCTCGACGGATAGCCTCATAGCTTGTACTGCAGTTGCACCCGCAGCTCGCGTCCGGGCATGGGAAAGCCCTCGCTCAATTGATAGTTGCGGTCGAAGGCGTTGTTCAGATTGGTGTAGAGCGTCAGTCGCGGGGCCAGGCGTTGCGTCCAGCGCAGGTTGACCACGGCGAACCCGGCCACCGGCTGCTTGCCGTCGGTCGTGGTCTGGCGGCTGCTGGCCGCCTGCACATGCGCCGACAGGGTGGTGGACCAGTCCAGGAGCGCCCAGCGTGGCGTCGAGATAGCTATACGCCACCGAGGCGATCCAGGCGTTGCCGATCGGCGCCTGCACGCTCAAGTCCAGCCCCTTGTTGGTCGCCGTGCCGACGTTTTGCGCTTGCTTGATGCCGGGGGTGGGGGTGGCGACGCTCTCGATCGCGTCCTTGATTGAATCCCAATACACCGCAGCGTCGTACTTCACCCCGCCCAGCACCACCCCAGAGATGCCGACCTCGCGGTTGAGCGCTTGTTCCGGCCCCAGCGCCGGGTTGGGAATAGCCTGGCCCAGACGGTAGGAATAGGTTTCCTTCATGGACGGAAACCGCGTCTTCCGCCCGATTCCCGCGCGCAACTCGGTGTGCGCCGAGAGCTTGTGCCGCCAGACGATTTGCGCATTGTTCGCGCCCACCTGCGGGCTGGTCTGCATCGGCCCGACCTGGGTCTGCGCCTTGTTGGTGTATTGCTCGGCCTGATCGAAGCGGTGCTCGTCGCGGCGGTAGCCGAAGGTGAGGGTGTCGGCCGCGGTGGGCTTGTAGGCATTCTCGAAGCCCAGCGCGTAGGTGTGCGCCTCGAAATGCAGCCACGGCGTCTGGTAAGGCTGCGCCTGGGTGGCGAGGTTGGACTCGCGGTGCACGTCTTGCTTGTAGAACAGTCCGAGTTTGAGGAAGTTCTGCGTGCCCAGCGGCTGGCCGAGTTCGACCGTGGCGCCGTTGGAAAAATCGCGGTACTGGCTATTGAAGGCGTAAGGTTTTTTGGTCGAGTCGTAGCGGGCGTTGTCGAACGAGATCAGTTCGTTGTCGAAGGTGTCGTGATACAGCCGGGTCTTGAGGTAACCCGCGCCGAGGGCGGTGTTGCCGATGTAGTAATAGCTCTGCTTGTTCCACTGCGGCCACTGCCAGTAGCGCACCGGCTGGCCGGTGAGCTTGGTGTTGCCGGTGTAAGGCGGCGAGTCTTTGTCGGAGTTGACGGTGTAGAGGCCCAGCGCATAGTCGTCGGTGGCGTTGGGGGTGAAGCCCACTTTCAGGTTGGCGTTGATGTCGTGGCTGGCGGCGTTGAGCCGGTCGCCCCCCGGTTGCGCCGCCACCGGCTTGAACGCCGTGGACAGCGGAAAACCGTCGCGATTGGCGCTGGCCACGCCGCCCTGCACATACCAGCGGCTGTCGATACGGCTGCCCAGTTGCACCGACAGATCGTTGCCGTACAGCCGGTGCTGGTTGGCGGTGAGGCCGCCGGTGATCGTGCCTTCGAGTTTTTTGCTGGGAGCCTGGGTGATGAGGTTGATCGAGCCGCCCATATTGTTCGGCCCGTACATCAAGGAGCCCAGCCCTTTGGTCACGACGATTTCGGACAGGCCGGGCGTCAGTAGCCGACTCAAGTCCACATTGCCGTCGTAGGGCACATAAATCGGAATGCCGTCGATGTTCAGGGTGATCTGCCGCGAGTCGAAGCCGCGGATGTTCACCTGCGTCTCGCCGCGCTGGCCCAGCGTCACCGGGGTGACGCCGGGCAGATCGCCCAGCGCCTCGCCCACATTGAGCGCGCCACGGTCGAGCATTTGCTGCTGCGTCACCACATTGCTGCTCGTGCCGCCCGGCGCGGGCTTGGACACGGCGGGGGCCTGCACATCGACCTCGCCAAGCTGGAACACCGGTTGCGCGGCCTGCGGGGTTTGCGCTGCGGCGCTTGCGGCATGCAGGGCCGCGAGCAGCGGCAGGAGCGGCATCAAAGAGGGGCGGACAGGTTGCAGTGGTCGCAGACGGCGGGCGGGGCGAGAGCGGGGCATCAGGGTCTCCAATAAAAAATCATGGCGGGTTTCGAGATATTCTCTAAGATATAACGAATTCCCCTTGGCCTGCCACATCCTTTGCCATGTCCGCTGCAGAATTGTTCCCTGTCAAACCTGTGCCTGTCCCTCGCTGGCAGGCGGCTTGCATCGTGGTTCTTGGGGCAGGGGATGTGGGCTCTGCGGTGGCGCATGTTTTGTTCCGCCAGGGCTACGCCGTGTTGCTGGTCGAGGCGGAACAGCCCACGTCCCCGCGGCGTGGCATGTGCTGGGTGGATGCGGTGTTCGACGGCATCGCGGTGCTCGATCATCTCAGCGCGGTGCGGGTGTTTCACCCGGCGGATGCGGCGCTCGCCTTTGCCCGCCGCATCTCGCTGCCGCTGGTGGTCGCCCCCGACCTGCCGCTGTGGCTGCGCCAGCTCGGCGCGCAGGTTCTGGTCGATGCGCGGCTGCGCAAACACGCCGCGGCGCAGCCCGATCTGCGCGCGCTGTGCGGGGGTGCGGCGACTGCGGTCGGCATTGGTCCAGGATATACCGTGGGCTATAACGCCGATTTGGTGATCGAGTCGGCCTGGGGCGATAAACTGGGGCGGGTGCTGCACGTCGGCTCGGCCCGGGCGCTGGCCGGAGAGCCGCGGCCCATCCTCGGCGCGGGGCGCGAGCGCCTGGTTTACGCCCCGCAGGACGGGGTGTTCGAAACCCCTTTGCGGATCGGCCAGGCGGTCGAGGCAGGCGAGGTGATCGGCCATGTGCACACGCCAGAGGGCGAGCTCGTGCCGCTGCCCGCGCCGCTGCGCGGCGTGTTGCGCGGGCTGACCCGTTCGGGCGTGCCGGTGCGGCGTAAAACCAAACTCGTCGAAGTCGATCCGCGCGGCGACCCGGCGCTGTGCTTCGGGTTGGGCGAGCGGCCGATGCGCATCGCTCAGGGCGTGCTGCAGGCCGTCGAGCAGGTCGTCGGCGCTGCTGCCGCGCCCGCCGCGCAGCCGCATGCCGCCTGAACAAAGGGCTGGACGAGCGCCCGGCCCTGGGGGCGCTCACAGCGAACCGCGAGCTCCGGCCTGCATGATGCTCATCAGCGTCTTGCCCACTTTTTCCGCTTTGCTCCGCAGCGGTGAGCCAGGCGGCACGCTGTCGATCAGCGGCTGCAAATTCATCATCACCAGCCAGAGCTGCCCGTGCGCGTCTTCCACCAGGGTGATGCGGCAAGGCAGATAGGCGGCGAAGTCGATGCTGCCGTCGTCCACCATCGCCACAGCGGTCGGCGGGTCGCAGAACAGGAATACTCGAATCAATCGCTGGGGTTTTCCGGTCATCGCCTGCGCCTGCTCGGACAGCGGCAAGTCGCCAACCTGTTTCATATTGAGCAGATTGGCTCGCAGTTGCATCGACTGCACGCAGTCTTGGGCGCTCAAACCTGCGTTGAGCCGCAGACGAATAACGGGGGCGTGCGGCTCACCTTGCGCGCTGCCCGCCTGGGCCGTGCCGATGAGCCAAGGCGATCCCGCCAATCCTGCAATCAGGCTGGCGGCGGTGCGTCTTTGCATGGTTTTGCTCCTTCATCCAATTCAGCGCTTGACAGCTGTGCGAGGCTTTCAATATATTCATAAAAATACAACGTCGCAAGCGATGTTCGCGGCGGTTGCAAAGTAGGCGTAGGGGCAAATATTGGTGATGAGTCGACATTGTGGGCGTTGGTCACAGTCTGAAGGGGAAGATCGGTTCGGTTTTTAGCTCAAGCGTCGTAGCCATTCAGATACACTGAACACATCATCCACCCCTTCATCAGGAGAGAGCCATCATGCAAACCAGCGCGCGCAATCATCTTCAAGGCAAGGTTCATGCGGTGCACGACGGTGCAGTCAACACCGAAGTCGTGCTCGACCTCGGCGAGGGCCAGCACCTCGTGGCCATCGTCACCAAAGACAGCGCCCATCGTCTAGGCCTTGCCGCGGGCAAATCGGCCTGGGCGCTGGTCAAGGCCTCCTGGCCCATCCTCGTCAAGGGCGCCGCCCCGGCCACCTCGGCGCGCAACACCCTGTGCGGCACGGTCAAGGCCATCACCACCGGCGCGGTGAACACCGAAGTGGTGCTGGGCCTCAAGGGCGGCGCCGAACTGGTGGTGATGATCACCACCGGCAGCGAAAAAACACTCGGCCTCAAGGTGGGCGACGCCGCATGCGCGCTCATCAAGGCCACCCATGTCATCCTCGGGGTGGACTAATCGTCCCATCTCGCTTGTCGGCCTCGGGGCGATCCCGGGGCCGCTTTTTTTATGCCCCTGTAACCAAACCTGACGGAGATCCGTATGAACCGATTTGTCCGAATCCTGCGCCGAGCTGGGCTCGCGCTCGTCTTGCCTTTCGCGCTGGCGGCAAGCGCGCAGGCCGAAACCCTCACCGTGGCGGTGGCGGCCAACTTCAAAAAGCCCGCCGAGGAAATCGGCGCGGCGTTCAAGGCCAAAACCGGGGACGAGGTGAAGTACGCCTTCGGCGCCACTGGGCAATTTGCCGCGCAGATTCGCAACGGCGCGCCATTCGACATCCTGCTGGCGGCTGACGACACCACCGCGCCCGCGCTAGCCAAAGACGGTCTGGCCTTGGCGTCGAGCAATTTCGTCTATGCGCGCGGCACGCTCGTGCTCTACAGCACCACGCTGCCGCTGAAGGAACAGGGCGAGCAAATCCTGCGCAAGGGCGATTTCGCGCATGTATCCATCGCCAACCCCAAGACCGCGCCCTACGGCACAGCGGCGATCGAGGCGATGAAAAAAATGGGCGTATATGACGCGCTAAAACCGAAGATCGTCGAAGGGTCGAACATCGGCCAGACCTTCGACTTCGTCGCCACCGGCAATGCGCAGGCGGGCTTTGTCGCGCTGTCGCAGGCCATCGGCGCGGGCAAGGGGCAATGGTGGGTGGTGCCGCAGGCGGACTACGCGCCCATCGACCAAAGCGCCATCCTGCTCAAGCCCGGTGAAAACAAGGCCGTGGCCAAGGCCTATCTCGACTTTTTGCGTGGCCCTGAGGCGCGCACGGTGATCGAGAAATACGGTTACACCATCCCGCGTTGACGGGCGGCGGACGATGACCCTGTTCGGCCATCCGCTCGATCTCGGCCCCCTGTGGCTGACGTTGCAGGTCGCCAGCATCGCCACTGCCATCCTGCTGGTTCCCGGCATGGCGCTGGCCTGGTGGCTGGCGAACTGGCGCTCGCCGCTGCGCGCCGTGGTCGAGGCGGTGGTGGCCTTGCCGCTGGTGCTGCCGCCGGTGGTCTTGGGGTTTTATCTATTGGTCTTTCTCAATCCGCAGGGCTGGGTGACGCAAACCCTGCACAGCCTCGGCTATGAAGGCCAGCTCACCTTCAACAAAATCGGCCTGATCATCGGCTCGGTGGTGTATTCGTTGCCCTTCATGGTGCAACCGCTGCTGCGCGCGTTCGAGAGCTTGCCGCGCAACCTGCTCGACGCCGCCGCCACCCTGCGCGCCGGTTGGTGGGACCGGTTTTTCAACGTGGTGCTGCCGCTGTCGCGCGGCGGGCTGATCGTCGCGCTCACCCTGACCTTTGCGCACACCGTGGGCGAGTTCGGCGTGGTGCTCATGGTGGGCGGCAATATTCCGGGCAAGACGCGCGTGGTGTCGATCGACATCTACAACCATGTCGAGGCGATGGAGTACGCCCAGGCGCACATGCTCTCGGCGCTGATGCTGGTGTTTGCCGTCATCGTGCTGACCATCGTCTATGGCCTGTACCGCCACGGCAACAAGGAGCACGGCTGATGTCGGGGCGCGGGTCTACCGCAGCGGTCAGCGGCAATGTGCAGGCGCGGCTAGGCGCCTTCAGCCTGCAGACGGGTGATTTTTCCTGGCCGCTCGACGGCATCACCGCCTTGTTCGGCCGCTCCGGCTGTGGCAAAAGCACCCTGCTGCGCGCCATCGCCGGGCTGATTCCGCGCGCCAGCGGCACGCTGCGCGTCGGCGAGGCGCTTTGGCTGGACGGGCGGCGGCAGACCCCGGCGCCGCAGCGCGACGTGGGCTATGTATTCCAGGACGCGGCGCTGTTCCCGCATCTTTCCGTGCGCGGCAATCTGCAGTTTGCGGCAAGCCGCGCGCCCAAAGGCGAGGCGCCTGCGGCGATCGACCAGGTCGCCGCCGAAGTCGGCATCGCTCATCTGCTCGACCGTCGCATCGCCGCGCTATCGGGCGGGGAGAAGCAGCGGGTGGCAATCGCCCGCGCCTTGCTGTCGCGCCCGCGGCTGCTGCTGCTCGACGAGCCCTTGGCCGCGCTCGACTGGAAAGCCAAGGACGAATTGCTCGAACTCATCGGCCAGATCGCCCGCACGCAGCGCTTGCCCATGGTGCTGGTCAGCCACGCGCCGGAAGAAATCGAGCGCCTGGCGCAACGCGTGGTGTTCATGCAGGACGGGCGCATCCTGCGCATCGAGCCGCTGACCGAGGCGCTGATGCGCGCCGACTCGCCCTTGTTCGACCGGCTCGGCCCGGTGGCGGTGCTCGAAGGTGAGGCCACGCCGCTGGCCGAAGGTCTGGCGCAACTGCGCATCGACGGCAGCCTGCTGACCTTTCCTGCCGCCGCCGAGCCGGGGCGGGTGCGGCTGCGCATCTACGCCCGCGACGTGGCGCTGGCGCGCAGCGTGCCCACCGACATCAGCATGCTCAACCACCTGCCCGCGCGCATTTGCGGCTTCGCCGCAAGCCGCCCTGGGCATAGTCTGGTGCGGCTGTGTCTGGCCGACGGCCAGGGGCTGTGGAGCGAAATCACCATGCGCGCCCGCGATGCGCTGCGTCTCGCCGAAGACGAGGCTGTGATCGCTCTCATCAAGGCCGCCTCGGTGGAGCGATGACATGAACGCGTCTTCGTCGGTCACCGCCCCCTGCCCCACGGCCTGCGATACGGCCTGTGCCGTCCGTGGCTTTTTCACCGCGCTGGCCATCGGGCTGCTCGGCGGCCTGGTCGGTCTGGGCGGGGCGGAGTTTCGTCTGCCGGTGCTGGTCGGGCTGTTCTGTTTGGCGACGCTGCAGGCGGTGATCGCCAACAAGGCGTTGTCGCTGCTGGTGGTGGGCGTGGCGATCGTCGCCCGGCTGCACGCCGTGCCGCTGGCGGCTTTGCTGCCGCATTGGCCCGTGGTGCTCAACCTGTTGGCGGGCAGTCTGCTCGGTGCCTGGTGGGCCGCGGGCTGGGCGATGCGCTTGCCGCACAAGACGCTCGATGGCGTGCTGCTGGTGCTGCTCATTCTGCTGGCCTGCACCATGGCGGCCGAGCAGGTGTTCGGCCTGCGCGCCCTGCCCAATCTCGCACAGATTCTGCCGCCCTGGGGGCACGCGGCTGTGGGCATCGCCGCCGGGCTGGTGATCGGCCTATTCGCCGCGGTGATGGGCGTGGCCGGGGGCGAACTGCTGATTCCGACCATCGTGCTGCTGTGGGGGCTGGACCTCAAGCTCGCGGGCAGCCTGTCGCTGCTGGTGTCGCTGCCGACCATGATCGTGGGATTTGCCCGCTACCGCGAAAGCGCGGCGTTCGCCGTGCTGCGCACCCATCGCGCGCTGCTGCTGAGTATGGCCGCAGGTTCATTGCTCGGCGCGCTGCTGGGCGGGCTGCTGCTGGGCGTCGTGCCCACCGACGGCCTCGGCCTGCTGCTGGCGCTGATTCTGGCGGTCTCGGCGTGGAAAGTGTTTCGCCACCGTCGTTCCACCTGAACACCACAAGGAAAGTTTGTCATGCAAACCGTTTTGCTCACCCGTCGCCGCCTCGCTCTCGGCGGTTTGATTGCGCTGCTGCCCGCGGCGCGCGCACTGGCTGCCGATCCCGCCGGGCTGCTGCTCATGGCTGGCGCCGGTTACAAGCGCCCGGTCGAGGCGCTGTGCGCCGACTTCACCCGCGACACCGGCATTGCGGTGGAGCGCAGCTATGGCAATCTGCAGCAAATCTTTGCCCAGGCTCGCGCCAGCGGGCGGGTGGATGTGCTGATCGGCGACGCCGATTTCATCGACCACGCCAAAGACCTCAACCTGCCGCAGCGCCAGATACTCGGCCAGGGCAAGCTGGTGCTGGCGTGGCGGCGCAAGCTGCTGGGACGCCGCAGCCCCGACCCGATCATCGACCCGGTGCGCGACCTGCCCGAGATGCAGTCCATCACCCTGCCCAACCCGCAGCAAGCGATTTACGGCCGAGCCGCCGAGCAATGGCTCAAGGCCAAGGGCCTGTGGGCGCCGCTGCAGGACAAGCTCAAAATCGTGCAGACCGTGCCGCAGGTCAGCGCCTACCTCACCTCGGGGCAGATCGACGCCGGTTTTCTCAACCTCACCGAGGTACTGGCGGTCAAGGGGCAGCTCGGCGGCTACCTCGAACTCCAGCCGGGGGCGGATAGCTATGCGCCCATCGACATCGTCGCCGCATTCCCCGAGCAGACGGTGCAGCCCGAAACCTCGGCCAGCCGCGCCCGCTTTGCGCAGTTCTTGCAAAGCGCGCAGGCACAGGAGATCTTGCGCCGCGCCGGGCTGTGAGCCTTGCCGCATGTCCGTCCTCACCCCGGATGCGGTCAAGGCGCTGTGGCTGAGCGTGCGAATCGCCCTGCTGGTGCTGCCCGCTTACGCCGCGGCTGCCGTGGTGTTGGGTTACGCGCTGCAATTCGGCCTGCGCCGACCGGCTTGGTTGGATGCGCTGATCACCATCCCACTGGTGTTTCCGCCGGTGGTCATCGGTTTTGCCCTGCTGTGGCTGCTGGGGCGCGAGAGCCTGCTCGGGCGCGCGCTGCAGCTCGTCGGCGTGAATTTTGTGTTCACCTTTCCGGGGCTGCTGCTGGCGGCGTTCATCGCCGGGCTGCCGCTGGCGGTCAAGACCCTGCAGACCGCGCTGCAGACGCATCCCCGTGTGTGGCACGAGGTGGCGCTCACCCTGGGGCGCGGGCCGGTCAATGTGTACCTCACCATGCACCTGCCGATTGCCCTGCCCGCCTTGCTCGGCGGGCTGCTGCTGGCGCTGGCGCGCGGCATGGGCGAGGTGGGGATTTCGCTCATGCTCGGCGGCAACATCCTCGGACGCACCGAAACCCTGTCGCTGGCGATTTTCAACACCGTGACCACGGGCGACTACGCCCAGGCGGCCTGGCTCAGCGCCTTGCTGGGCGGGTTCAGCCTGGTGCTGTTCGTTGCCGTGCGTCTGCTGCAAAACAAGGAGCTTGCCAAACATGATGTATTTCACCCAGGCTGACATCGATCAGCTCATTCTCGAAGACCTGCCGCTGCACGACGAAACCACGCGCGCGCTGGCCCTGCCCGACGTGCCCGGCAGCCTCACCTACTGCGCACGCCAGCCCGGCGTGCTCGCGGGCCTGGCGCCGCTGCTGCGTCTGGCGCAATCGCTGGGTTTGCGCCCCGAGCCGCTGGCGGCCGATGGCGATGCCACCGCGCCGGGGCAGGCGGTGCTGAGGGTGCACGGCAACGCGCACGCGCTGCACATGGCCTGGAAACAGGGCATGAACCTGCTCGAATATCTGGGCGGCATCGCCAGCGCCACGCGGCAGATGGTCGATGCCGCGCGCGCGGGCAATCCGCGCATTCAGGTGGCGGGCACGCGCAAGGCGCATCCCGGAGCACGGAAGCTGCAGCACTACGCCGTGCTGTGCGGCGGTGGCATGGTGCACCGCGCCGGGCTGTCGGAAACCATTCTGGTGTTCGCTCAGCACCGCGCCTTTCTGCCTGATCTGGATGCGGCGCAGCTGGTGGCGCGCGCCAAGGCGCACAGCCCGGAAAAATTCGTGCTCATCGAGGCCGAAAGCGCCGACGACGCGCTGGTCGCCGCACGCGCCGGGGCGGACGGCGTGCAGCTCGACAAAATGTCGCCCGAGCAACTGACCGCGCTCGTGCCGCAACTGCGCGCGCTGCAGCCGCGGCTGACCATCAACGCCGCAGGCGGCATCCGCCCCGACAACGCCGCAGCGTTTGCCGCCAGCGGGGTGGACGTGCTCGTGACCTCCAGCCTGTACAACGCCAAGGCCGCCGACTTCGGCGCGGTAATGCAGCGGCTGTGAACTCTCTCGCGCCGCCGTCGAGAATGCGGTTTGCTGCGGCGGGGTCGGCCCCCGCCACGGATGCTCCTTCACATGCGCTGCAGGCCCATTCGCCGCCACAGCGCCTTTTCGATCTCGATGGCGGCAAACACCGCCAGGCTCAGCCCCAAGACTGCAGCGGCGGCGCGTAGGTGAACGCCAGCTGCAGCAGCACCAGCAAAATGGCCACCGCCAGCGCCACCGGATTGCCGTGCAACAGGGTGCGATGCAGCGCCGAGGCGGTGTAGCTGCGCACCTGAAACAGATAGGCCAGTTCGGCGAAGGCCAGCATATCGACCGCTGCGGTGCGTGCAAGCTCAAGGCTGCTGCCGCGCGCCAGTTCCCATTCGAAAATGCCGAAGGTTGTTGCACCCATCAGCAGGCTGACGAACCCGATGCGCACCAGCATGGAGCGGGTGATCAGCGGCTCGGCGGGTGAGCGCGGCGGCCGCTGCATGACGTCGATTTCGGGCGGCTCGAAGGCCAGCGCCAGCGACAGCGTGACCGCGGAGACCATGTTCACCCACAGGATCTGGCTGGCGGTGACCGGCAGGGCCAGTCCCGCCAGCAGGGCAAACAAAATCACGCCAGCCTCGCCGATATTCGTCGGCAGGATGAATAGCAGCGACTTCTTGATGTTGTCGAACACCGCGCGGCCTTCGCGCACGGCGCGGGCGATGGTGGCGAAGTTGTCATCGGTGAGCACCAGATCGGCGGCCTCGCGCGCGGCGTCTGTGCCTCGCCGCCCCATCGCCACGCCGATGTCGGCGGCCTTGAGCGCCGGTGCGTCGTTCACGCCGTCGCCAGTCATGGCGACGAGTTCGCCATCGGCCTGCAGCGCGCGCACCAGCCGGAGTTTGTGTTCCGGGCTGGCGCGGGCGATGACGTCGGTCTGGAGCAAGGCGCGGCGCAAGGCGGCCTCATCGAGTGAGTCGATGCGCGCACCGTCGAGCGGCAACGCGGCATTCAGCCCGATCTGCGCACCGATGGCTGCGGCGGTTGCGGCGTGGTCGCCGGTGATCATTTTCACCCGCAGTCCGGCCCGCTGGCACTCGGCCACTGCGGCAACGGCCTCATCGCGCGGCGGATCGATCAGGCCCGCCAGGCCCAGCAGGGTGAACCGCGGCGTGATGTCGGCGACGGTGAGTTTCGCCAGGTCGGAGGCGGATTCGCAGCGTGCCAGCGCCAGCACGCGCAAGCCCGATTGCGCTGCCCGCTCGATGGCGGTGAGCCAGTCGGACTGCACCACCGGCGCGCCATTCGCCTCCAGCGTGCACAAGGCCAGCACCTGTTCCGGCGCGCCCTTGAGCAGAATGAACGCCTTGCCCTGCGGGTCGCGATGCAGCGTGGCCATGTAGCGCAGTTCGGATTCGAAGGGGATGGCATCGACCCGCGGAAACTGCGCGCGCAGCGCCGCCCCGTCGAGACCGGCTTTGTAGGCCAGCGCCAGCAGCGCGCCCTCGGTGGGATCGCCGACGAGTTGCCATTGCTGCTGCGCATCTTGCTGCAATTGCGCGTCGTTGCACAGCAAGGCGCAGGTGGCAAGCGCCTGCAGCGGGTCATGCTGCGCCGGATGGATCGGCTTGCCCGCGGAAGTGAACACGCCAATCGGCGCGTAGCCCGCGCCGCTGACGGCGAGTTCGCATCCCGTCAGCATGACCCGCACCGCGGTCATTTCGTTGCGGGTGAGCGTGCCGGTTTTGTCGGTGCAGATCACGGTGACCGAGCCCAGGGTTTCGACGGCGGGAAGACGACGCAGCACGGCGCGCTGACGCGCCATATTGCGCGTGCCGATCGCCAGCACGATGGTGACGATGGCCGGCAGGCCCTCGGGAATCGCCGCAACCGCGAGCCCGACCGCGGCGAGAAACACGTCGAACATGGGCATGTGCCGCACGGCAACCCCAAAGGCGAAGGTCAGGGCGCTCAACAGCAGAATCACCCAGGTGATCTGGCGCGAGAAGCGGCCGAGGCGGCGCGTCAGCGGGGTTTCCAGCTCGGCGGCCTCGCGCACCATGTCGCCGATGCGGCCGATTTCCGTCGTGCGCCCGGTTTCCACCACCACACCCCGCCCCTGGCCGTAGCGCACTACGGTTCCGGCGTAGGCCATGCAGCGGCGTTCCGCCACGGGCGTTGCTTGGTCTACTGCGGCGGTGTCCTTCTCGGTGGCCACGGATTCGCCCGTCAGCGCAGATTCGTCGATACGCAGGTTTTTGACCTGCAGCAAGCGCAAGTCGGCTGGAACCCGGGCGCCGGATTCCAGCAATACCAGGTCACCGGGCACCAGCTCGGACGCGTCGCACTCGGCATACACCCCGTCGCGCAGCACGGTGGCCCGGCTGGCGAGCATGGCGCGCACCGCGGCCAGCGCTTGCTCAGCCTTTCCCTCCTGCACAAAGCCGATCACGGCGTTCATCAGCACCACTCCCAAGATGACCGCGGTGTCCACATAGTCGCGCAGCAGCAAAGTGACCCACCCTGCGGCGAGCAACACATAAATCAGCGGATTATGAAATTGCAGCGCGAAGCGGAGCAAAGGGCCACGCCGGGGCGGGGCGGGCAGCCTATTGAGGCCCTGCTCACGCAGGCGCCGCCTGGCTTCGTCCGCGCTCAGGCCGCGCTGCGCATCGCTTTGCAAGGCCGCCAGCGCGTCAGTCGCTTCGCGGGCATGCCAGAGAGCGCCCCCAGGCCACCGCTTTGCAGCGGCCGCCCCCCGAGCGGGATGAGACCCGCGGCTCCAAGCTGCCCTGCGGCAGCTTGGACGCAGCCGAATCCGAGCGGCTTGCAAGCCACGAGGTGGACAAGAAAACTTGGGGCGGCCCTGCGTTTTCTCATAAGGTTGTTCGGGAAGGGGCACGGGCGCTCGCTGATGGCCGGAATGCGCAAAGATTAGCAGCGCATGTTCTGGGTTTGGATGACACCGCGCACACCTCTGCAAGCACCTTGTCACATCTTCTCACCGCTGCCGGCTTGCAGTCGCAGCACAATCAAAAAACGCAACTGCGCAACCGCGCGAGGAGACAACGATGTTCCAACTGAAGCGTTCATCAAAATCGCTCATTCCCGCACTCTGCATGACCGCCTTGGCGCTGTCAGCAGGCTCGGCCTTTGCCGCGACCGCACCGGCGGGCAAGTTCACCGCCACGGCCAAAGTCTCGTCGATCGACGAGGCCGCAGCGCAAGGCGCGCAAATTTTCGCCAACGACACCTTCGGCACCAAGCAGACCTGGGTGCCGGCCAACGCCTTCAGCAGCCATCTCATGACCTGCGCCGCCTGCCACACGGACGGCGGCAAAACCGAGGGCACGACCCCGGCGGGCGCCCATCTGCCCAGTCTGATCGGCGCAGCGGCCAACTATCCGAAATTCAAGGCCAAGAAGCACGCGGTCTACACCCTGGAGCGGCAGATTGTGCATTGCGTGCGCGCCGGCATCGTCGGCAAGCCCCCGGCGTACAACAGCCCGGAAATGATCGACCTCGTGGCCTATCTCACCCAGCTCTCCAAGGGCGCCACCATGGGGCAGCAATTCAAGTGATTGGGCTGCGTCGAATCGTCATCGGCGGCGCGCTCGCCTGGGGAGCGGTTGCCGTCGCGTGGGCCGCCTCCGCTTCCGATATGCAAAAACTGGCCGAGTCGCAGGGCTGTTTTTCGTGCCACGCCATCAACCATAATAAGGTCGGGCCGGCTTACACCGCGGTGGCGCAACGTTACGCTCACAACCCCAACGCTGCGGCCATTCTGCAAGACGCGATTCTCAACGGCCATCAAGGCACATGGGGCGTGATTCCGATGCCCGCTTACGCCCCGGACGGCTACCTGAACCCGCATCAGGCGCTCGATCTGGCGAAGTGGATTCTGAGCCTCAAGCCCGCGCCCTGAAAAGAGAACGCTCAACCGGGCGTGGCGCTCATTTTTTCTTGTGACGATCCGGCACGAAGGTGACGATTTCCGGCCGCACCGCGTCTGGCGAAATTGGTTTGGGCGGAGATTTGTCCGCCTTGGGCTTTTTGACTTCCTTGTTCGTCCGTTGCTGACCTTTGGGCATGATGACGCTCCTTGTTGTGTGCATTGTCCCGTATCGGGAATAAAAAAACCGCAGCCAAGGCTGCGGTTTTTTGTTTGAGCCCTTGCGGGATCAGATCATGATTACAGCGGCGTCACGTTCGAAGCCTGCAGGCCCTTAGGGCCTTGCTTGACTTCGAATTGCACGCGCTGGTTTTCTGCCAGGGTCTTGAAGCCATTGCCTTGAATTTCGCTGAAATGCACGAACAGATCGGCATCGCCGCCGTCCTGGGCGATAAAGCCAAAGCCCTTGCTTTCGTTAAACCATTTGACGGCGCCAGTTTGCATAGCCATTTTTGAGTTCCTAAAAAGTGAATGAGCTGCGCAGCAACATGCCAGCGCAGTGCAGAAACACGCCAGAAATCACTTGGGGAATTCAATCAGGCCGCAAACCGCTGCAGGGCAGACGGATTGGGTTTCGACGATCTTCTTCAAAACGACCTACTTTTGCGTTACTACGGAATTCATTGTAATTGGTTTCTGGCTCGACGTGTGATCCGCGTTGGGAACTTGGGCATGACTTATGCTGCGCCGGGTAGATACAAAATTTTCGCCAGCCTTTTTTCTCCACGATGACCGGCCTCGAACTCACCCTGCTTTACCTCGTTGCCGCAGTGATCGGTGTGGCCGTGTTTCGCGCCATGTCCATGCCGCCCATGCTCGGCTATCTGGCAGTGGGCGTGGTCATCGGCCCCAACACCCTGGCGCTGGCCGGAGACACCGCCGGGTTGCAGCATCTGGCTGAATTCGGCGTGGTGTTCCTGATGTTTTCCATTGGCCTGGAATTCAGCCTGGGCCAGCTCAAGGCCATGCGTTCGCTGGTGTTCGGGCTGGGCGCCGCGCAAATGCTCTCGACCCTGGCGGCGGTGCTGCTGGCCAGTCTGGCGTTCGCCGGGTTCATGCCAAAGTTCTGGTCGCAAGCGATTGCGGCGGGCATTGCCATCGGCGGCGCGTTCGCCATGTCGTCCACGGCCATCGTGGTCAAGCTGCTGGCGGAAAAAATCGAACTCGACTCGGAGCATGGCCGTCACATCATCGGTGTGCTGCTGTTTCAGGATCTGGCGGTGGTGCCCCTGCTGATCCTGATTCCAGCGCTGGCTTCGCACAGCGCCGATCTGCCGCGGCTGCTGCTGTTTGCTGCCATCAAGGCGGTGCTGGTGCTGGCGGTCATTTTGCTGGCAGGCGGGCGCTTGCTGCAGCCTTGGCTGCGCATCGTGGTCAAGCGCAAGTCCGATGAGCTGTTCATGCTCAATCTGCTGCTGCTCACCTTGGGGCTGGCCTGGATCACCGAGCTGGCCGGGCTGTCGCTGGCGCTGGGCGCATTTCTGGCCGGCATGCTCATTGCCGAAACGCCCTACAAGGCGCAGGTGGAGGCGGATATTCGCCCCTTCCGCGACGTGCTGCTCGGGCTGTTTTTCATCACTATCGGCATGCTGCTCGACTGGCGGCTTGTGCTGGCGCAGTGGTGGCTGGTGCTGCTGCTGGCCGTGCTGCCGCCGCTGGTCAAGGCGGCGCTGGTGTTCGGCATCGAGCGTCTGCGAAAAACGCCGCCGGGGCTGAGCCTGCGGGTGGCGCTGTGGCTGGCGCCAGCGGGTGAATTCGGCATCGTGCTGATCAATATCGCTTCGGGCAACAAGCTCATTCCGCCCGAGGTGCTCAATCCGGTGTTGGCGGCCATGGTCATTTCCATGCTCTACACCCCTCTGCTGGGACAGTACATCGACCGCATCGTGCTGAAGGTGTCATCGGCGGACTGGATGCTCGCCTCGCTGCAGCTCACCAATATCGCGCGCAGTTCCATCAAGGCGCAGAACCACGTCATCATCTGCGGCTTCGGCCGCTGCGGGCAGAATCTGGCGCGCCTGCTCGATACCGAGCACATTGCGCACCTTGCGCTCGACCTCGATCCCGACCGGGTGGCGCAGACCAAGGCCGCCGGGCAGAACGTGGTGTACGGCGACTCCACCCGGCTGGCCACGCTGCAGGCGGCCGGCTTGCAGCGGGCGAGTGCGCTGGTCATTACCTATGTCGAGACGCATTCGGCGCTGCGCATCTTGCATCTCATGCGCGAGCATGCGCCGCATGTGCCGGTGGTGGTGCGCACCATGGACGACGGTCCGCTGGAAGAGTTGCGCCAGGCTGGCGCTGCCGAGGTGGTGCCCGAAATTCTCGAAGGCTCGCTGATGTTGGCCTCTCACACTCTGGCTCTGGTGGGAGTGCCGCTGCCGCGGGTGCTGAAACGGGTGCGACATGCGCGCGCGCAGCGCTACAGCCTGCTGCGCGACTGGTTTCACGGCAGCGACGATGCCTCGCTGGACGACGCCGATCAGCCGCGCCTGCAATCGATCACCCTTACCGCCGAAGCCGCCGCCGTGGGGCAGATGCTGCGTGCGGTCAGCCGCGAGGGCGCGCGCGTCACGCAGGTGCGGCGCAGCAACGGTCAGGTGCTCAAACCCGCTCCCACCTTGCTGCTGCAAGAGGGCGATACCGTGGTGCTTTCCGGCCTGCCTGATGCGCTGGCCGTGGCGGAAGAAGCGCTGCTGCGCGGTTGATCTATGCTGTGCGGATTTCCAGTTCTTCGTGTCGCCTGCCGTGCCCATACAACCTGATGCCTTTGCTGCCAGCCCCGCGCGGGTGATCGATGCTGCGGCCGTGTCGCCGCAGGAGGCCGTGGCCGAGCGTGCGCTGCGCCCGCAGCAGCTCGACGACTATGTCGGCCAGGCGCGGGTGCGTGAGCAGCTCGACATTTTCATCGGCGCGGCGCGCAAGCGCGAAGAAGCCCTCGACCACGTGCTGCTGTTCGGCCCGCCGGGTCTGGGCAAGACCACGCTGGCGCACATCGTGGCGCGGGAAATGGGCGTGAACCTGCGTTCGACCTCCGGCCCGGTGCTCGAACGCGCGGGCGATCTGGCCGCGTTGCTAACCAATCTGGAGCGCAACGACGTGCTGTTCATCGACGAGATTCACCGCCTCTCGCCGGTGGTCGAGGAGATTCTGTATCCGGCGCTGGAGGATTATCAGATCGACATTCTGATCGGCGAAGGGCCGGGCGCGCGCAGTGTGAAAATCGACCTGCAGCCCTTCACCCTGGTCGGCGCCACCACGCGCGCAGGCATGTTGACCAACCCCTTGCGCGACCGTTTCGGCATCGTCGCCCGGCTGGAGTTTTATACCGCCGAGGAATTGACTCGCATTGTGCTGCGTTCGGCCAAGTTGCTCGGCGCCGTCATCGACCCGGACGGCGCGGTCGAGATTGCCCGCCGCGCCCGCGGCACGCCGCGCATCGCCAACCGCCTGCTGCGCCGGGTGCGCGACTATGCCGACATGAAAGCCGCCGGGAGAATCAGCGCCGAAGTGGCCGATGCCGCACTGCGCATGCTCGACGTCGATCCGCTGGGTTTCGACGTGATGGATCGCAAGCTGCTCGAAGCCGTGGTGCACCGTTTCGACGGCGGGCCGGTGGGGCTGGACAATCTGGCCGCAGCCATTGGCGAAGAGCGCGACACCATCGAAGACGTGATCGAACCCTACCTCATCCAGCAGGGCTATTTGCAACGCACCCCGCGCGGGCGCATCGCCACCGCGGCGACCTACGCCCATCTCGGCCTGGCCGCGCCGCAGCGTCCGGGCGGCGATCTGTTCGGCGGTTGAGGTCCGGCGAGCTCAATAAGCCAGATAGCCGTTGGGCGCGCTGGCGTTGGTGCCTTCCAGGCCCGTCGCGATTGAACGGCCGTAGAAAAACGGCAGCCCCAGATCCACGAAACCCGAAATGGCCGCCGTTCCGCCCAACGCGGGCAGGGCGGCGTTTTGCGTCTGGAACATCTCTTGCGCATTGCCGATCACGATGTTTTGCGCCGGCCCATAGGAGCGGTCAGCCAACTGCAGACTGGCCGCCAGGCTGAACGCCTGCGAAGGGCAGTAAAAGCTTGAGGTCTGCGAGCAGGTCGGTACGCCGCTGAGCGCCAGGTAATAACCGTTGGAGCCGCTGTCGACAAAGCCCGACACAGCCGTTCCGTTCAGGGTCAGGGACAGATTGCCCGCACTGTCGAGCGGATAAAGCTGCGCGCCGCTCAGGGTGTTGTTGGCCTGCGTGTTGATGCCAAAAATCAGCGTTCCGTTTGCGCTGGGCGCGCCAAGGGGCAGCGGCACGCCGGGCAGGGCGAGGATGCTGCCGTTGTTGTCCGTGGCGAATGCCGCGATGGGGTTGATGCCTTGCAGCGAAGTGTCCACTGTCACCCCCGTGCAGGTACTACCGCCGCAGGCGTAATACACCCCACCTGCGCTGCTTTGAGCACAGGCGCTGCCGCAGTCGTACTTCAAATTGCTCACACCCAGAATGCCGTTGGCGATGCCGTAAAAATTGCTGGCGAAATCGACCCCGCCCGTGCCGCTGCAACTGCTGGGCGCGGCGGGCAGCGCGGCGTCATCCATGATCTGGATCGGGATCTCGGTCGTGGTGGCTTCACCCCCGATCTGCACGATGGCACGCCGCATGCTGCCCCAGGCATAGCCCGAGGCGAACTGCGCGCAGGCCGCCAAGGTGGAGCTGCCGTTGGTGATTTGGGGTAGCGCACTCAGCTGAGTGCTGTTGAGTGCAGCGGAAAACAGCCGTAGCCCCTGCGAGCCGGTGTCCACCAGCACGTCCGGGATGGACTGGCAAGGACTGCCGCCTGGCGCGCAGACCGTGACGGTGACGTAAGGCGTGTTCGCCGTGAGCGTGGTGGTGTTGCTGCCGAGTTGGCGAATGCTGACGGGGATCACATTGCCTGAGGGGATGGCGTTACTACTTGAGCCGCCTCCTCCGCAAGCCGCGAGCAACAGTGCTGTGCTCAAAGCGGCGATGACGGATGCTGTGCGAAAAAAGGCGGATCGGCTTGCTTGCGGCATGGTTGCGGCCTCGGGGCTAGGTCAAATACAAGTCGGGGGTCATCGCCGAATCATTGAACCGCAGCTCAGATGACAGTGTCCATCGGCTTCAGAACGCCCAGTAGCCGTAGGGCGCGCTGGGGTTGCTGCTGTTCTCCAACCCGGTGGCGATGGGGCGGCCGTAGAAAAAGGGCAGGCCGAGATCGGCGAACTGGGCGATGGCGGCGGTGCCGCCCAGAGCGGGCAGGGCGGTGAACTGTTGGTCGAACATGGTCTGCGCATTGCCGATGACCAGGGTCTGCGCGCTGGAGGCGCCGCTGAGCTGAACGGTGAGCGCAACCGGGCTGCTGGGGCAGTACCAGCTGAATGCGGCGTTGGGTGTGCAGCGGGTGACGCTGGGGTCGAGGTCGAGAAAGTAGCCGTTGGAGCCGCTGTCGATGAAGCCGCGGCCCATCACGCCATCGATGCGACCGTCGATGTAGGCATCTTGCCCGATGGGGAAAATTTCGGCGCCCGCGGGCAGCTCGTTGTTGGATTGCGTGCCGATGCCGAACACCAGCGTGCCGGTCGCGCTGGCAGCGCCACCGGGCGCCACGGCGGGCAGGTTCAGGATGCTGCCGTTATTGTCCACGGCAAACGCGGAAATGGGGTTGGTGCCCTGTTGCGAAAGTTCGGCGCTGGTCTGGCTGCAAGCGCCGTTCGCGCAGCGGTAATACATCGCAGGGCGGTCGGTGGCTGGTGTGGCCGCAGTGCAGCCTGCGCCGCAGTCGTGAATGAAATTGCTGATGCCCAGAATGCCGTTGGCCACCGGGGCGAAGCGGGTGGCGAAGTCGATGCCCTGTGCGGCGCAGGTCGAAGGCGCGGCGGGTAGGGTGGGGTCGTTCATGAACTGAACGGGGATGGCCGTGGTCGTGACCTCGCCGCCGATCTGCACCGTGGCCAGGTGCATGCTGCCCCAGGCATAGCCCGAGGCGAACTGGGCGCAGGCGGCCAGCGTGCCGCCGCCCGAGGCAATGCCAGGGAGATTGAGTGCGACCTTGTTGGCAAAAAGCCGCAGCCCCGCCGAGCCGGTATCCACCATCACGTCTGGAATGGTCTGGCAGTTGCCGCTGGCATCGCAGACCTTCACATCGACATAGGGCGTGTTCGCCGTGATGCTGGGGGCGCTCTGGAGCTGGCGAATGCTGACCGCCGCCACATTGCTGCCCGTTGCGGGGTTGGTCAGGGTGACAGATGGTGGCGATGGCAGCGCGCTGCTGCCGCCGCCTCCGCAGCCGGTCAACAGCAGGCCGGCCAGCGCAGCGGGGGCGGCCAGACGCATCAAACGGCCGCTAAGGCGCCAGAGGCGCAGTCCGGTCAACATGGCGGCGCAGCCTCAGGGCTGAAGGCTGGCGGGGTCGAAGCCGGCAGGAACCAGCGAGGGCACCCAAGCTACGCCAAGAAAGCCGCGCATGCGGCCCGCGCTGTGCACGACGATGTCGCTGCCCGCCACCTGCGAGACATTGAGCTGTTGCGTCTGCGTCTGGGCGGCGTGGACGTAGGGGGCGAAATAGCTGCCGAGCAGTTGTTGCAGATTGGGCTTGAATGGCCCCTTCCAGGTGATGGCGAACACCGTGCCCGCCGCGTTGGCATATTCCGTGACCGTCACGCCCTGCGGCGTTTGCACGGTTTGCGATTGAACGGCCGAGGCATTACTGGCTGCAGTCGGGCCAGACGTCGCCTGCGCCGCGACACGTTGCACCTGACTCACCGGATTGCCGTCCTGGGCCGCTTCTGACAACGGACGGCCCAGCCCGGCCTGGGCCGAAAGGCTGCTCAGTGCAAGGGTGA
>NZ_NCKP01000001.1:0-174372 GCF_002282795.1 Thiomonas sp. 13-64-67 | reverse complement strand
GAACCCTCGACCTTCGCATTACGAATGCGCTGCTCTACCAACTGAGCTACACCGGCGAAGCCAGCCATTCTATACCAGGGGCGGGATTTACTTTTCAGTTCAGACGGTCTGCGCGTGGTAGCGCTGCAGCAGTTCGACTTCTTCGCGCGAGCCGAGCATCACGCTGCAACGCTCATGCAGCGAGGTGGGGACGATGTCGAGGATGCGCTGCGAGCCATTTGTGGCTGCGCCGCCAGCTTGCTCCACCAGGAAGCTCATGGGATTGGCTTCATACAGCAGACGCAGCTTGCCGGGTTTGTTCGGCTCGCGCTTGTCCCACGGATACAGGAACACGCCGCCACGCATGAGGATGCGGTGTACATCGGCCACCATGCTGCCCACCCAGCGCATGTTGAAGTCGCGTCCGCGCGGACCGTCCTTGCCTTGCAGGCATTCGTCGATGTAACGCTTGATTGGTGGCGCCCAGTGGCGCAGATTCGACATATTGATCGAGAACTCGCTGGTGCTGGGCGGAATTTGCAAATCGCGCTCAGTGAGGACGAAACTGCCCTGTTCCCGGTCCAGGGTGAACACGGCCACTCCATGCCCTACGGTGAGCACGAGTTGGGTTTGCGGGCCATAGACGCAATAGCCGGCGGCAACTTGCTTGCTGCCGGACTGGAGAAAATGCTGCTCGGTGACGTCGGTGGTGTTTTTGGGAATCTGCAGCACGGAAAAGATGGTGCCGATGGTGACGTCCACGTCGATGTTGGACGAGCCGTCGAGCGGGTCGAACAGCAGCAGATATTCGCCGCGCGGGTAGTGCTCGGAGACCGGGAACACGGTGTCCATTTCTTCCGAGGCCATGGCGGCCAGATGTCCGCCCCACTCATTGGCGTGGATCAGCACATCGTTGGCGATGACGTCGAGCTTCTTCTGCACTTCGCCTTGCACATTGCCGGTGCCGGCGGAGCCGAGCACGTCGCCCAATGCGCCTTTGTTCACGGCGATGCTGATGCGTTTGCAGGCGCGGGCGACCACTTCGACGAGCAGGCGCAGTTGGGGCGTGATGACGCCGTGCTCGCGCTCCTGCTCGACGAGATAGCGGGTGAGGTTGACGGATTGGGTCATGGGGAGTCTCTGGAAGGAAAGGGGGCGCCGCGATCAGTCGGCCAGGGCGCGTTCGATGATTTCGCGGGTGTCGGAAGACAGCGTGGCGCTTTCGGCCACGGTGCGTAGTGCCTGTTGCGCCGCTTCGCGATAGGCGGGCGCGAGCTTGCGCCAGCGGTCGAGGGCGCGCGCCAACCGGGCGGCGACCTGCGGGTTGATGGCATCGAGCGCCTGAACCTGTTCGGCCCAGAAGGCGTAGCCCGCTCCGTCGGTGCGGTGGAATGCGCCGGGGTTGGCCTGGCAGTAGGCGAACAGCACGCTGCGTGCGCGGTTGGGGTTGTGGATGGAGAAGGCGGGATGCCGCATCAGCGCGCGCACGCGGTCGAGTTGCTGCCCGTCGTGGTCGGGCGCGCTGGCCTGCAGCGCGAACCATTTGTCCATGACCAGGGCTTCACCGGCGAACTGGGCGGCAAAGCGCTCCAGCGCGGGCTTGGCCAGATCGGCGCCGACCTGTACCAACGCGGCCAGCGCGGCGAAGCGGTCGGTCATGTTGTCGGCATCCTTGACGCGTTGATAGACCCGTCCCAGCCAAGTCGCCTGTCCGAGTTCGCACAAATGTGCCTGGGCCAGATTGCGCAGGGCGCGGCGACCGCCACTGGCAAAGTCGGGGCTGTAGCCGCCTTCGGGCGTGAGGCTGTCCCAGAGGGTTTGCCAGTCCTGCGCGAGTTCTCGCGCCAGCACGGTGCGTAGCGCCTGACGGGCGCGGTGGATGCGAGGAGGGTCGACCTCTTCAAGCTGCTCGGCGATGTAGGCCTCGCCGGGCGGGGTGAGCAGCAGTTCCTTGAACGCCGGATCGAGCTTCGGGTCGCGGAGCACGGCGCGCAGCGCGTCGAGATAGGGCGCATCGAGGTTCAGCGCCTCGCCGCGAACGGCCGCCAGCAGGCGCGACAGCGTCAGGCGCTGCGCCGCTTCCCAACGGTTGAACGGGTCGGCGTCGTGCGCGAGCAGATGCAGCAACTCGGCATCGGTGTAGGCGTAGTCGAGGATCAC
The DNA here is from genome assembly GCF_002282795.1 of Thiomonas sp. 13-64-67. Classification (NCBI taxonomy): domain Bacteria; kingdom Pseudomonadati; phylum Pseudomonadota; class Betaproteobacteria; order Burkholderiales; genus Thiomonas; species Thiomonas sp. 13-64-67. The sequence continues at coordinate 172,233 of NZ_NCKP01000001.1, read as the reverse complement.
CGGGGCGGAGAAGCCTCTCAGCAATGAGGGCGTGACTGCATCGGCATCGATCTGCTCGAAGACGAAAGTCTGCTGGTCTTCAGTGAGGACCAGCACGGTCGAGGTGCCCTTGTCCTGGCCTTGCAGCCACAGCGGCAGGGCGTTACCCCGGGCGTCGAGCAGGCCCGTGGCGACCGGAATGACCTGCGGCTGTTTACCCGTTTGACCGGGCGTGTCGGGCAAGGTTTGGCGCAGGGTGAGGGTGTAGGTGCGGGCAGCGGTATCGAGCGCGCCGCTGGCGTGCAGGCGCGGGGTGCCAGCCTGGCTGTACCAGCGCTTGAAGGCGGCAAGATGTTGCGCCAGCGCGGAGTCCGGGTTGGCGTCGGCCATGGACTGGGCGAAGTCGTCGCAGGTCACGGCCTGGCCGTCGAAGCGCTGGAAGTACAAATCCATGCCTTTGCGGAAACCGGCTCGTCCCACCAGAGTCTGCATCATGCGCACCACCTCGGCGCCCTTTTCGTAGACGGTGGCGGTGTAAAAATTGTCGATGGCCTGGTATTGCTCGGGGCGCACCGGGTGTGCCATCGGACCGGCGTCTTCGGAAAACTGCGCGGTGCGCAGCACCCGCACGTCTTCGATACGCTTGACCGCACGCGCGGATTCGCCGCCCGAAGCGGCGGCCAGATCCTGGCTGAATTCCTGATCGCGGAAGACGGTAAGGCCTTCCTTGAGGCTGAGCTGAAACCAGTCGCGGCAGGTGATGCGGTCGCCCGTCCAGTTGTGGAAGTACTCGTGGCCGACCACGCTTTCAATGCCGTCATAGTCGGCATCGGTGGCGGTGGCCGGATTGGCCAGCACATACTTGGTATTGAAAATGTTGAGGCCCTTGTTTTCCATGGCCCCCATGTTGAAGTCGCTCACCGCCACGATCATGAAACGGTCCAGATCGAGGCTCAGGCCGAAGCGCTGTTCGTCCCACGCGATAGCCTTGATCAGCGACTCCATCGCGTGCTCGGTCTTGTCGAGATCGCCCGCGCGCACATAGACCTGCAGCAGATGCGTCTTGCCCGACGCGGCACGCACGGTCTGTTCGCGGCACACCAGATTGCCGCCAACCAGGGCGAACAGATAGCAGGGCTTGGGAAACGGATCGTCCCACACCGCTTCATGGCGGCCGCCGTCCAGGTCGGTCTGCGACACCAGATTGCCGTTGGACAGCAGCACCGGGTACTTCGATTTGTCGGCCCGCAGGGTGACGTGAAAGCGGCTCATCACATCCGGGCGGTCGGGCCAGTAGGTGATGCGGCGAAAACCCTCGGCCTCGCACTGGGTGAAGAACGCGCCGCCCGACATGTAAAGGCCGGCCAACTGGGTGTTGGCCTGGGGGACGTTGAGGGTTTCGATTTCCAGTGTGAAGGTCTCGGGCAGTTTGTCGAGCACCAAGGTGTTGCCATCCTGGCGGAAGGCGACAAATTCGCCGTTTACCTTCAAAGTCAGCAGGGTGATGTCTTCGCCGTCGAGAACCAGCGGGGCGGACTCGGCTGCGCCTTCAAGTCGACGCACCGCCATGCGGCTGTGCACGCGGGTCTTGGCGGGGTCGAGATCGAAGCGCAAATGCACGCTGTCGATGGCGTAGGACGGCGGGGTGTACTCCGCCAGGCGGGTGATGCGGGCAGGCGTGTCGGGTTTGGCGGTCATGGCAGTGCGGAGTTCAGCGGGGCAATGGGGATCATGTTGAGGTTTAAAGACCGGACTTCAGGCTGGCGGTGATGAATTCGTCGAGATCGCCGTCGAGCACTTTCTGGGTGTTGGAAATTTCGACGTTGGTGCGCAGATCCTTGATGCGGCTCTGATCGAGCACATAGCTGCGGATCTGATGGCCCCAGCCCACGTCGCTCTTGGTCGATTCCAGCGTCTGTTGTTCGGCCATGCGCTTGCGCATCTCGTGCTCGTACAGCCGCGAGCGCAGCATCTGCCACGCTTCGGCGCGGTTTTTATGTTGCGAGCGATCGTTCTGGCACTGCACCACGATGCCGGTGGGCATGTGCGTCAGGCGCACCGCCGAGTCGGTCTTGTTGATGTGCTGGCCGCCGGCGCCGCTGGCGCGAAAGGTGTCAGTGCGCACGTCGGCGGGGTTGATGTCGATCTCGATCGAGTCGTCCACCTCGGGGTAGACGAACACGCTGGCGAAGCTGGTGTGGCGGCCGCCGGACGAGTCAAACGGGCTCTTGCGTACCAGGCGATGCACCCCGGTTTCGGTGCGCAACTGGCCGTAGGCGTAGTCGCCCTCGACCTTGATCGTGGCACTGCGGATACCCGCGACGTCGCCCTCGGTCTCTTCCATCACCTCGGTCTTGAAGCCCTTGCGCTCGCAGTAGCGCAGGTACTGCCGCAGCAGCATGCTGGCCCAGTCGCAGGCCTCGGTGCCACCGGCGCCGGCCTGAATGTCGATGAAGCAATTGCTCGGGTCGAGCGGGTTGGAGAACATGCGGCGGAATTCCAGCGCCTCGACCTCGGCGGCGGACTTCTCTACATCAGCCTCGATGGCTTCGCAGGTGGCGTCATCGCCTTCCTCGCGCGACATCTCGAACAGCTCGCTGTGATCGGCCAGCGCCGTGGTGAGGCTCTCCAGCCCGAGCACCACGGTTTCGAGCGACTTGCGCTCGCGGCCCAACTCTTGCGCGCGTTTGGGGTCGTTCCAGACCTGCGGGTCTTCGAGCGCCCCTGCAACTTCCATTAGCCGCGACGCCTTGGCATCGAAGTCAAAGATACCCCCTTAGCGCTTGAACGCGCTGCTGGAGGTCGGTAATTCGGTTGGAGATGGCGTTGAGGCGTTCTGCGTCCATGATGCTTTTGAGATGACAAAGGGCGCTATTTTCGCACCCCTTGCCCCTGCCTTGCACTTTGGTCGTTGGCTCAAACCGGTTTGAAGAATTCTTTGGCCTTGTCGAACCACGACTTGGCTTGCGGCGAGTGGCGATCGCCGCCCCTTTTCAGCGACTCGTCGAGCTCGCGCAGCAGACGCTTCTGCTCCTCGTTGAGCTTGATCGGCGTCTCCACGGTGATGTGGCAATACAGGTCACCGGGATAGCTCGAGCGCAGGCCTTTGATGCCTTTGCCGCGCAGGCGGAAGGTCTTGCCGGCCTGCGTGCCTTCGGGGAGGTCGATTTCCGCTTTGCCGCCCAGCGTGGGCACATCGATGCCGCCGCCCAGAGCCGCCTTCGCCATGCTCACCGGAACGTGACAGTGCAGGTCGTCGCCATCGCGCTCGAACACCGGGTGTTGCTTGATGTGGATTTCCACATACAGGTCTCCGGGCGGCCCGCCGTTGACGCCGGGTTCGCCGTTGCCCGTGGAGCGGATGCGCATGCCCGAGTCGATGCCCGCGGGAATCTGCACTTCCAGGGTCTTCTGCTTCTGGATGCGGCCACGGCCATGACAGGCCGGGCAGGGCTCGGGAATGAGCTTGCCCGTGCCGTGGCAGGTCGGACAGGTCTGCTGCATGGCGAACGGCCCCATGCGCTGCGCCACCTGACCGCTGCCATGGCAGGTCGTGCAGGTGATGGGTTTGGTGCCGGGCTTGGCGCCGCTGCCGTGGCAAGTGCTGCATTCTTCCCAGCCGGGGATGCGCAGGCTTTTGTTCACGCCGTTTGCGGCATCTTCCAGGCTTATTTCCAGTGAATAGCTCAGATCGTTGCCGCGGTAAACCTGCGGCCCGCCACCACCGCGCCGCCCGCCGCCGAAAATCTCGTCGAAAATGTTGCCGAAGTCGCCAAATCCCCCCGCCCCGCCTCCGAATCCGCCGAAGCCGCCCGCCGAGGGATCAACCCCGGCATGGCCATATTGGTCATAGGCGGCGCGCTTCTGGGTGTCGCACAGGCACTCGTAGGCTTCCTTGACGATTTTGAACTGCTCTTCAGAGTCTTTGTTGCCCTGATTACGGTCGGGGTGGTGCTTCATGGCCAGCTTGCGGTAGGCCTTCTTGATCTCGTCTTCCGAGGCGTTTTTGCTCACGCCCAAGACTTCGTAGTAGTCACGTTTTGCCACGGGTTCTGCCTTGCGAATCGGTTCAATAACAATGGACAAACGGGAGGGCCGCACGATTAGCGGCCCTCCCGTCGGGAGACTTCAAGTCTGAAGACGATCAGGCCTTGCCGTCCTTTACTTCCTTGAACTCGGCATCGACCACGGTGTCGTCGCCCGCAGCCTGGCCTCCACCGCTACCGGATGAGGCGCCACCGGCCGCGCCGGGTTCAGCGGCTTGGCTGGCGTACATCTTTTCGCCCAGTTTCTGGCTGGCGGCGAGCAGGGCGCTGGTCTTGGCCTCGATCTCGGCCTTGTCTTCCGACTTGATCGCCTCTTCGGCAGCTTTCAGCGCGTCTTCGATGGCGGATTTCTCGCCCGCATCGATCTTGTCGCCATACTCACTCAGCGATTTGCGCACAGAATGCACGGCGGCGTCTGCCTGGTTACGGGCATCGACCAGTTCGCGCTTCTTGTGGTCTTCTTCCGCATTCATTTCGGCATCGCGCACCATGCGCTGCACTTCCTCTTCGCTCAAGCCGGAATTGGCTTTGATGGTGATCTTGTTCTCCTTGCCGGTGCCCTTATCCTTGGCGCTGACGTGCAGAATGCCGTTGGCGTCGATGTCGAAGGTCACCTCGATCTGCGGCACGCCGCGGGGAGCGGGCGGAATGCCTTCGAGGTTGAATTCGCCCAGCAGTTTGTTGCCCGCTGCCATTTCGCGCTCGCCTTGGAACACCTTGATGGTCACCGCAGGCTGGTTGTCATCCGCGGTGGAATAGACCTGCGCATGCTTGGTCGGCACCGTGGTGTTTTTGGTGATCATCTTGGTCATCACGCCGCCCATGGTCTCGATGCCCAGAGACAGCGGGGTGACGTCGAGCAGCAGCACGTCCTTGCGGTCGCCTGCCAGTACTGAACCCTGAATGGCCGCGCCTACGGCCACGGCCTCGTCGGGGTTCACGTCCTTGCGGGGCTCCTTGCCGAAGAACTCTTTCACCTTGTCCTGCACCTTGGGCATACGGGTCATGCCGCCGACCAGGATGACGTCGTCGATGTCGCCCACCTTCACACCGGCATCGGTGATGGCCGTGCGGCAGGGCGCGATGGTGCGCTCGATCAGCTCTTCAACCAGCGACTCCAGCTTGGCGCGGGTGAGTTTGAGGTTCAGGTGCTTCGGACCGGAGGCATCGGCCGTGACGTAGGGCAGGTTGATCTCGGTCTGGGTGGAACTGGAGAGTTCGATCTTGGCCTTCTCGGCTGCGTCTTTCAGGCGCTGCAGCGCGAGCACGTCCCTGCTCAGATCGACGCCTTGTTCCTTCTTGAACTCGGCGATGATGTAGTCGATGATGCGTTGGTCGAAGTCTTCACCGCCCAGGAAAGTATCGCCGTTGGTGGAGAGCACCTCGAACTGCTTTTCGCCCTCGACGTCGGCAATCTCGATGATGGACACGTCAAAAGTGCCGCCGCCCAGGTCGTAAACCGCGATCTTGCGGTCGCCCTTGCCGTGCTTGTCCAGACCGAAGGCCAAGGCTGCGGCCGTGGGCTCGTTGATGATGCGCTTGACTTCCAGACCGGCGATGCGGCCGGCATCCTTGGTGGCCTGGCGCTGGCTGTCGTTGAAGTAGGCCGGCACGGTGATCACCGCCTCGGTGACCGGCTCGCCGAGATAGTCCTCCGCCGTCTTTTTCATCTTGCGCAGCACTTCGGCGCTGATCTGCGGCGGCGCGAGCTTTTTGCCGCGCACTTCCACCCAGGCGTCGCCGTTGTCCGCTTTGACGATGCTGTAGGGCATCAGATCGATGTCTTTCTGCACCTCTTTTTCGGTGAACTTACGCCCGATCAGTCGCTTGACGGCGAACAGCGTGTTCTTGGGGTTGGTGACCGATTGGCGCTTGGCTGAAGCCCCCACCAGAATTTCGCCGTCTTCCATATAGGCGACGATGGATGGCGTGGTGCGTGCGCCTTCGCTGTTCTCAATGACCTTGGGCGTATTGCCCTCCATGACCGCCACGCAGGAATTGGTGGTGCCCAGGTCGATACCGATGATTTTTGCCATGGAAATTCTCCGAATGTGCCGCGCCGCGGGGCGCTGATTTTTAACTGCTAGTTAAATGAGGAAGCTTGTTGTGAATTCAAGTCTTGTGAATCTGGCCGTACCGAATCTGGCCATACCCATACAGGGACTTATTGCGCCACCGTGACCAGTGCCGGACGCAGGGTGCGTTCAGCGATCCGATAGCCTTTTTGCAGCACCGAAACCACCGTGCCGGACGGCTGCTCGGCCGGTTGCACCGAAATGGCCTGGTGCAACGTCGGGTCGAATTTCTCGCCTGCTGCAGGTGCGATTTCCTGCAGGCGGTTGCGCTCGAAGGCCGATTTGAGCTGGCTCAGGGTGAGTTCAACGCCTTGTTTGAGCACATCGGGCTTGCCGCTGGTGTCGGCCAGCGCCGCCTCCAGGCTGTCCTTGACCGGGAGCAGTGATTCGGCAAAGCCTTCCACCGCAAACTTGCGGGCCTTGGCGGCTTCATCTTCCGCGCGGCGACGGATGTTTTCCACCTCGGCGCGGGCGCGCAGCAATTGGTCGTTGAGCTTGGTGATTTCTTCCTGTGCCTGCGCCAGCTCGTCGCTCAGAACGGGCTCGGGAATCAACTCCTGATGCGCACCGTCAGCGGTTTGCGGATCGTCGGAAGGAGGGGTCTGGGGATCAGTCTGCATGGTCGCGAGCGCGGCGTGAGCGCGCGGTTATAAAAAAATGACCATTCCAGCGTGGGGGTGTCTTGCCGAATTTCAAGAGCCTGTCGGCCCGTCAGGAAGGCCAGTTTTTCCGATGCGGAATGAAAAAATCCCCCGCGGGTGCTGCTGCGGGGGATTTCGACGGGCAAGTACGGCAGGTGCTGCCGTCATGCCGGAGCGCCTAGCGTGTAGGCGAACGTCTCGAAGGCCTTACTGAGCCTTCTTTTCTTCTTTTTTCATTTCCTTGTGCACGGCCTTTTTGTGCTCAACCTTCTTGTGTTCGACCTTTTTGTGCTCTTTTTTCATTTCCTTGTGGGCTTCAGGCTTGGCGGCTTCAGGGGCAGCCGGGGCCGGAGTTTGCGCCATGGCAACGGTGGCGAACAGGGAAGCAAACAGCGTGGCAGCAATTTTTTTCATGATGGGATGCACTTTCAATGTTTGGGATGGAAACGATCCAAGCTGGATCAGAGGCTTAATGCGTGTCCCGGTCTTTGGGTTGACACAACTTTGCAAAACTTGCGATTTCGATGGCTAGCAGCCCGGATAATGTCTATTGCGTCTACCGAATTTCTGCATTCCTGTGAGTTCAACCATGTCTGAGTTTTCCGTGCTCTTTGTCTGTATGGGCAATATCTGCCGCTCGCCAACCGCCGAGGGCGTGTTTCGCGCCAGAGTGCGTGAAGCCGGGTTGGAAAAGCGGGTTCGCATCGATTCGGCCGGCACCCACGCCTTCCACGTGGGCTCGGCGCCCGATCGCCGCAGCCAGCGTCATGCGCTGGAGCGGGGCTACGACCTTTCTGGCCTGCGCGCCCGCGCGGTGGAAGACGCAGATTTTTCGCGTTTCGACCTGCTCTTGGCGATGGACTGGGACAACCTCGCCTTGCTGGAACAGCGATGCCCGCCTCAGTTTGCCTCACGCTGCCGACTGTTTTTGAGTTTTGCGCCGCAGGCGCCGGTGGCCGCCGTGCCCGATCCGTATTACGGCACTGAACGTGATTTCGAGCGGGTACTCGATCTGGTGGAGCAGGCCAGCGCGGGGCTGCTCGCCTTCATCGAAAAGCAGCTGGCGCAGCGGGCCTGAAGCGCCGCGGGTTCACTGCACTTCCTTGAACGGCAGGCGCTCTTGCAGGCTGTTCTGATGCTCGGCGAGGGCGGCTGATTCACGCTCCAAATAGTCTTCCACCGCCCGCGAAAACTGCGGATGCGCCAGCCAATGCGCCGAGCGGGTGGCGACGGGTTGCAGTCCGCGCGCCATTTTGTGCTCGCCCTGTGCGCCGCCTTCGAAGGTGGTGTAGCCATGGGCCAGACACCAGGCGATGGGCTGGTAATAGCACGCGTCGAAGTGCAGGGCCGGAATGTGGGCGACGGCGCCCCAGTAGCGACCGTAGGCGATGCGGCTTTGCGGGTCGAGCAGGACGAGCGAACTGGCCACGGGCTGGCGGTCTCGTTCGGCGATAAACAGCAGGCAGTGCTCGGGCATTTGGGCGCCGATGGTCTGAAAAAAAGCGCGATTCAGGTAAGGATCGGAGCCGTGCAGGGCGTAGGTCGTTTGATAGCAGCGGGTGAAAAAGTCCCAGTGCGATTCGGAGATTTCTGCCCCGACAAGCGCGTGGAAACAAACCCCGGCATCGCGCACCTGGCGTTGCTCTTGTTTGATCTTTTTGCGTTTATCGTGCCGCAAACTACCGATAAAAGCCTCGAAGTCGGGCCAGACCGCCCCACCTGCTGCGGGAGGGTTACGCCAGTGAAACTGCAGGGTGGTGCGCTCCAACAGACCGAGCGCACTGCACCACTGGGCCTCCTGCGGGTCGAGAAAAAGGGCGTGCAGCGAACTGAACCCGCTGCGTCGGGCAATGACCAGAATTTCGCCGAGCAGCGCTTTGCGCGCGGTGGCGTCGCGCCCCAGCAACTTGGCGCCGCCCACGGGAGTGAAGGGCACGGCGAGCAGGAGTTTGGGGTAGTAGGGCAGGCCATGCTCCGCATAGGCGCGGGCCCAGGCCCAGTCGAAAACGTATTCGCCGTAGGAGTGCGATTTCACATACAGCGCGCAGGCGGCGGCCAGCGCGCCGCTGGCATCGCGCAGCGACACGACCACGGGCTGCCAGCCGGTCTCTGCGCCCACGCAGCCGCTTTGCTCCAGCGCGCTCAGCCAGACATGGCGCTGAAACGGCGTGGCGCCGGGGGTTGCCGCGACCAGGCTCTCCCAGTCGGCGGCGGGTAGTGCGCTCACCGCGTCCGACAACTCGGTGCGAAAATCCTCAGCCATGACTCTCCAACTCGCTGTTATTCAATGCAACCCGACCGTGGGCGATCTTGCGGGCAATGCGGCGCAGATCGCCCGCCTGACGCGGCAGGCCTATGCGCAGGGCGCGCGCGTGGTCGTCACCCCGGAGCTGGCGCTGACCGGCTATCCCCCGGAAGACTTGTTGCTGCGCCCGGCCTTCCTGCAAGCCAGTGCTGCCGCATTGAAGCAGCTTGCGCATGACCTGTCGGACCTGCCGGAATTGGCGCTGGTCGTCGGGCATCCGCTGGGGCTGGCCGCCGCCGAAGCGCCGCGGATCGCCTCGACCCAGCAGGCGGTGGCCTGCAACGCGGCGTCGCTGCTGCGGGGCGGCGTGGTCGAAGCGACCTATTGCAAGCATGAGTTGCCCAACTATCAGGTGTTTGATGAACGCCGTTATTTCGCTCCGGGCGATCAGCCGGTGGTGTTCGAGGCCGGGGGGATGCATTTCGGCATCAATATTTGCGAAGACGCCTGGCTGCCGCATGCGCCACGCATGGCCCGCGCGGCCGGCGCTCAGGTGTTGCTGGTGCTCAATGCCTCGCCCTATCACCGTGGCAAGACGGCGGAGCGCGAGCGGGTGATGCGCGAGCGCTGCCTGGAAAACGGCATGGCGCTGGTCGCCTCGCAAATGGTGGGCGGGCAGGATGAGATCGTGTTCGACGGCGCGTCTTTTGTGCTCGACCGCGCAGGCGAGCTCGTGGCACGCTCGCCGCAATTCGTCGAAGACATCCTGCGCGTCGATGTGACCGGCGGCGAGGTGCTCAAGCAGACTCCGGCGCATGTGGCGCCGTTGAAGTCCGACCATGCCGAGGTGTATGCGGCGCTGGTGCTCGGGGTGCGCGACTATCTGGGCAAGAACGGATTTCCAGGGGCGCTCATCGGGCTGTCGGGCGGGGCGGATTCGGCGCTGGTGCTGGCCATCGCCGTCGATGCGCTCGGCGCCGAAAAGGTGCGCGCGGTGATGATGCCGTCGCAATACACCGCGCAGATGTCGCTCGACGACGCCGCAGAAATGGCGCAGCGCCTAGGCGTGCAGTACGACGTGCTGCCCATCACGCCGCTGTTCGAAACCTTTCGCACCACGCTGGCCCCGCTGTTGCACGAGCACCCCGGCGACACCACGCTGGAGAACATTCAGGCGCGCATTCGCGGCACCTTGCTCATGGGCCTGTCGAACAACAGCGGGCGCATCGTACTGACCACCGGCAACAAGAGCGAGATGGCCATGGGTTACGCCACGCTCTATGGCGACATGGCCGGGGGTTTCGCCGTCATCAAGGACGTGACCAAGACCTTGGTCTGGGAGCTGGCGCGCTGGCGCAACGCGCACGCGGCCTCAATGGGCGAGGCCGAGGTCATTCCGCAGCGCATCATCACCCGAGCGCCCAGCGCCGAGCTGCGCGCCGATCAGACCGATCAGGACAGTCTGCCTCCGTACGACGTGCTCGATGGCATTCTGCAGCGCTATATGGAGCAGGACGAACGGGTGGAAACCGTGCTGGCCGCAGGCTACGCCCGGGCCGATGTCGAGCGCGTGGTGCACCTGCTCAAACTGTCGGAGTACAAGCGGCGGCAGGCCCCTCCGGGCATTCGCGTCACCCACCGCGCATTCGGCCGCGATTGGCGCTATCCGATCACCTCAAAATTCCGGGAATCGTTCTGATTTCTGCCGATTCACGCATCCCCAGTTAAATTCCGTCTTCAATCACACCGAGGAGCCCTGACATGAAACTTATCACCGCCATCATCAAGCCGTTCAAACTCGACGAGGTACGCGAGGCCTTGGCGGAGATTGGCGTCACCGGTCTGACAGTGACCGAAGTCAAGGGTTTTGGCCGTCAGAAGGGGCATACCGAGTTGTATCGCGGCGCCGAATATGTGGTGGATTTCCTGCCCAAGGTCAAGGTCGAAGCCGTCATCAAGGAAGACCAGGTCGAGCGGGCGATCGAGTCCATCGTCAAGGCGGCGCGTACCGGCAAGATTGGCGACGGCAAGATTTTTGTCACCAGCGTCGAGCAGGTGGTGCGCATTCGCACCGGCGAGACGGGCGAAGTCGCGGTTTAAGCCCACCCCGAAACCTTCGCTTCGCCCAGTTTTCCCCTCAAGGGACAAGAAACTCTTGGGGCGGCCTGGCGAGTTTCTTGAAAGCACTCACTCCATGCCCCGCGTTCACATCCTCCCGGCAGAAACCGATCTTCTTGCCGACCCCGACGAGAATCTGCTGAAGCTGCTCAGGCGGCATCAGGTGCCGATTCGTTATTCCTGCAAGTCGGGGGAATGCGGTTCGTGCAAGTGCGTGCTCGAGTCGGGTCAGGTCAAGCTGAAAAAATACGACCCCAAAGCACTGCCGGATGCGCAGCGGGACAGCGGCATCATTCTGGCCTGCCGTGCCATTCTGAGCGAAGACATCACCATCCGGCTGACCGATAGCGACGATCTGATCGCGCACCCCGAGCGCAAACTGCTGTGCCGCGTGGTGGCGCTGGAGCCGTTGACGCAGGATATTTTCGCGCTGCGGCTGCACATCGAGTTCGCCGACATGGAGGGCATTCCCTTCACTTTTTCGGCCGGCCAGTATGCCCAGATCGTGGTCGAGGTGGACGGGCAGGAAATCGCGCGCGATTTCTCCATGGCCAGCACCCCGGTGGATGCGGAATATGACGATCTGCTGGAGTTTCACATCCGTCGCACCCCAACCGGGGCGTTGAGCAGCCTGCTGGGGAGCGTGATTCGTCCTGGCGCGCAGCTGCTGGTGCGCGGGCCCATGGGAACGAGTTACTTTCGCCCGCGTCACCAAGGGCCGCTCTATGCCGTGGGCGGCGGCACGGGCCTGGCGCCCATGCTCAGTGTGGCGCAGACCGCGCTCGACAACGGCAAGCTCGAACCCGTGGTGCTGTTTGCCGGATTTCGCAATCAGGCCGATGTGTACGGTCTGGAGCAGATGGAGCAGATGCGCCGCAGCTATCGCAACTTCAGCTACCACCTTGCGCTGGACGAGGCGCAGCCGGGAGATCCGCCGCAGGCCGTGCATCGCCCGCTGGCCGCGCATCTGCTGGAGCAGGTGGCCGACTTTGCCGGTTCCAAGGTCTATCTGGCCGGGCCACCGGGCATGGTCGAGGCCATCAGCGCGTCACTGCTGGAACGGGGTCTGCCGGAGAACGATCTGCACGCCGACGCGTTTTACCCGCCCGTAACAGCAGAGCTTGCCCCTGCCGCCTGAAGCGTGAGCGGCAAGCGCGCTACGCAGACGTATTAAAATCGGCTAATAACTCTCAGGCAAACGCGGGGCCGTCCCCAGTTTTCTTGACCCCCAAGGGGGCGAGTCGGGTGCGGCCTGACTCTGGGGGGGGGCGCTGACTTGAGCGCCACGCATCGACACATTGCGCCCGCATTCGGGCACCTGCGGCACAGCGGACGAGTTCCGGCTGATACCGCCCTTTACCGGGTATCTATGAACACGCAAGAGGCCAAGCGGGTCCTCGAGACCGCGCTGATCTGTGCTTCCCAATCCCTTTCCGTCGCTGAACTGCGGCGCTTGTTCGACGACACGATCGCCGCCGACACCGTGCGCGCGCTGCTCGATGAACTGCGCAGCGATTGGCAGGAGCGCGGCGTCGAGCTCGTGCGGCTGGCGCAGGGCTGGCGCTTTCAAAGCCGGGCGGAGATGCAGCCTTTTCTCGACCGGCTCTATCCCGAGAAGCCGCAAAAGTATTCGCGCGCCGTGCTGGAAACCCTGGCCATCATCGCCTACCGTCAGCCCGTGACCCGGGGCGACATCGAAGAGATTCGCGGGGTGGTGGTCAATGCCCAGATCATCCGTCAGCTTGAAGACCGGGGCTGGGTCGAGGTGATCGGCCACCGCGAAGCGCCGGGCCGACCGGCCCTTCTGGCCACCACGGCGCAATTTCTCGACGATCTCGGACTGAAAACCCTCGACGCCCTGCCCCCGTTGGGCGAGCGCGGCGACATGCTGCCGAATTTCGACGGCCTGCAGCAGCGCCTGCCTGAAATCGAGAGTCTGGAAGCCCCGCAAGCAACCCCACGGCAAGAAGCGCCAGACCCTGCCGCGGTCGACGCTGAACCCGGTGAACACCATCCTCCGTCTGAAACGACCGAAGTCGTGCAGCCGGCCTCTATGCCCCGCAGTGCGCCCGAAGGTGCGCTGCCGAACGACTGACCTTGAACGGACAGCACCATGAGCTCTACCGACTCGCCTGACTCCCCCGAACTCAACCCTGCGCCCGAGGCTGTAGAGGCCGTGGCCGATACGCCGCCAGCGCGCAAGACCCGTGCCGCCCCTCGCCGCACGCCGCGCAAGACCGCGGCTGCAAGCACCGAAGAGGGCGCAGCGCCGGAGTCTGGCGAAGCTGTTGCGCCGCCCATTGTCGAAGGAGTGGCGGCTTTGCCAGTTGAGCCCGAGGCGCATAGCACTGTGAGTGCAGACGCCGGCGTGGCAGAGGCCGCCGAGGCGAGCCCGCAGGCTGAGCCGCTGCCGTTGCTTGAGCCCAAGCGCACGGCGCGTCCGCCACGTTCACCGAAAAGCCCGCGTCACCAGACCGAGCCGCAGGCGCCGCAGCTTGAGGCGACGACACCTGCCGCCGCGGCGCCCGCGCCGCTGGTGGGCGTGCAGATTCAGGATGTGATTTCTGGCACTTACGACCAGGCGGCGGAAACCGCCGAGATCGTGCGCCGTGTGCTGGCCCCGGCCGAAGATGCGCCCAAGCTGCATAAGGTGCTGGCGCAAAGCGGCGTGGGTTCACGTCGCGAGATGGAAGACCTCATCCTGGCCGGGCGGGTTTCGGTCAACGGCGAACCGGCGCATCTGGGACAGCGCATCCTGCCGACCGACCAGATTCGCGTCAACGGCAAGATCATCAAGCGCCGCCTGCGGCCGGCCCAGGCCCGCGTGCTGGCCTATCACAAGCCGACGGGTGAAGTGGTGTCGTTCAAAGACCCGGAAGGACGTCCCACGGTGTTTCAGCATCTGCCCAAGCTGCAAGGGGCCAAGTGGACCGCAGTCGGGCGGCTGGATATCAACACCGAAGGCCTGTTGCTGTTTACCACCTCAGGCGACCTGGCCAACCGGCTGATGCACCCGAGCTACGGCGCCGAGCGTGAATACGCCGTGCGGGTGCTGGGCGAGCTTGACGCGGCGGCCCGCGACGAATTGCTAGAGGGCGTGCAGTTGGGCGATGGCCCGGCGCGTTTTCTGAGTCTCGAAGAGGCGGGCGGCGAGGGCGCCAATCGCTGGTGGCGCGTGGTCATCTCCGAGGGCCGCAACCGCGAAGTGCGTCGCATGTTCGAGGCGGTTGGGCTGACGGTGAGCCGTCTCATCCGGGTGCGCTATGCCAGTGTGGTGCTGCCTGCGGGGCTGCGCCGCGGCGATTTTGTCGAGCTCGACAAATCGCAGGTGCAGGCGCTGCAAGGTCGCAGCGGCGAGGCGCCTTCCGGTGCAGGAGACCGCCCCGCGCGCCGCCCGAACGGGCAGAACCAGGGCGGACGGCGCAACGACAGCCGTGGCAGTGGCCGCGGCGGACGCGGCAAGGGGCAGGGCGGCGACCAGCAGCAGCCCGGGCCGGACAGCTACGCCCGCACCACGGTCGAGGCGCTGTTCGGCAAGAGCCCGGTGGTGCGCAGCGGCGGCGGTTCCTGGGGCGGCGCAGGCAATTTCTCGACCGGAAACAAGCCCGGCGGACAATCGCGCCGCAAATCGGGCGGCAAGCAGGGCAGTTCGCAGCCCGATCCGATGAAAACCAGTTTCGGTTACATCCACAAAGATGCCGGGCCGCATCGCGCGGGCGGTGGCGGCGGCCCTTCGGGGGGGCGCCGACGCAGCGGTGGTGGAGGTAGTGGCGGCGGTGGCGGTGGCAATCGCGGCGGGCGCTGAGCACAGTGTGTGACCCGCAGCACAAGTTCGGTGCTGTCTACAATGATGAATTAACCCTTTGATTTCAGGAGCAAAGTATGACCATTGAGCGCACGCTCTCCATCATCAAACCCGACGCCGTTGCCAAAAACGTGATCGGCCAGATCTACGCCCGTTTCGAGTCGGCCGGTCTGAAAATTGTCGCTGCGCGCATGGCGCATTTGTCGCGCGCCGAGGCAGAAGCGTTTTATGCGGTGCACAAGGCCCGTCCGTTTTTCAAGGATCTGGTGGATTTCATGATCTCGGGCCCGGTGATGATCCAGGTGCTTGAAGGCGAGGGCGCCATTCTCAAGAACCGCGACCTGATGGGCGCAACCGACCCGAAAAAAGCCGCCCCCGGCACCATCCGCGCCGACTTCGCCGACAGCATCGATGCCAATGCCGTGCATGGCTCCGACGCGGTGGAAACCGCGGCGCAGGAGATCGCTTTCTTCTTCCCGGCGATGGCGATCTATTCCCGCTGATCGTTTGCTGATCGTTTGCTGATCGTTTGCTGATCGTTTGCTGATTAGTCTGCTGATCCCCCCGCCGACTCCCCGTTGATGCCGCGCCCATGTCTGGCGAACTGACCTCCACCAATCTTCTCCAGTTCGATCGCGACGGATTGGTGGAATGGTTCGGGCGTCACGGCCATGCGGCGTTTCGCGCTCGGCAGGTCTTTCGCTGGATGCACCAGAAAGGCGTGGCCGATTTCGAGGCCATGAGCGATCTGGCCAAGCCCTTGCGCCAATTCTTGCGGGAGCATGCGCACATCGCCGCGCTGCCTGTGCTCAGCGAACAGCGCTCGGCCGATGGCACGGTGAAATGGCTGTTCGATGTCGGGCAGGGCAACGCCGTCGAGGCGGTGTTCATTCCAGAGGCGCAGCGCAACACCCTGTGCGTATCGTCTCAGGCCGGCTGTGCGGTGAATTGCAAGTTCTGCTCCACCGGGCATCAGGGTTTCAGTCGCAATCTGCAAACCTGGGAAATTCTTGCCCAGCTCTGGCACGCCGAGTTCACCATGCGGCGCGAGTTGGATCTGCCGGGCGGCGAGCGCGCGATTTCGAACGTGGTGATGATGGGCATGGGCGAGCCGCTGCAAAACTACAGCGCGTTGGTTCCCGCGCTGCGCACCATGCTCGACGACGATGGTTACGGTCTGTCGCGTCGCCGTGTCACGGTGTCCACCTCGGGTGTGGTGCCCATGATCGACCGGCTGTCGCAGGATTGTCCGGTGGCGCTGGCGGTTTCGCTGCATGCGCCCGTTGATGCGCTACGCGACGAACTGGTGCCGCTCAATCGCAAGTACCCGCTGCACGAACTGCTGGCGGCGTGCAAGCGCTATCTCGACTTTGCCCCGCGCGACTTCATCACCTTCGAATATTGCATGCTCGACGGTGTGAACGACACCCCGGCGCTGGCTCAAGATTTGGTGCGGCTGGTGCGAGCTGCGCAGGTCAACTGCAAGTTCAATCTGATTCCGTTCAACCCGTTTCCCCAGTCCGGGCTCAAGCGATCTTCCGCGGCGCGGGTCGCGGCGTTTGCCCAGGTGCTGCTCGATGCGGGCCTGGTCACCACGGTGCGCAAAACCCGCGGCGACGATATCGACGCCGCTTGTGGTCAACTGGCGGGCGAGGTGCAGGATCGCACCCGCCGCGTCATTCGCATGCAGCAGGCTGCTGCCGTGCCGAATGCGGCCCGCCTGGGTCATTGAGGGAGACTTTGCCCATGTTCCTGAATCTTTGTGCGCGGTCCCACGTTTCGGCTTGGCGGGTAGCCGTACTCGGTTTGCTGATGGCAGGCGCCGCGTTGCTCGGCGGCTGCGCCACGCAGACGCAGCGTGCGGCAGAGATGGGCTCGGGCGCGACTTTGAGCACCCAGCAGACCGATGTTCTCAAGCGTGTTCAGTTGCGTCTGGAACTCGCCGAGGGCTACTACCAGCGCGGGCAGTTCACCGTGGCGCTCGAAGAGGTGAACAAGGCGCTGGCAGAGAAATCTGATTTCGTGCCCGCCTACACCATGCGCGCGCTCATCTATACCGCGTTGAACGACACCGCCAAGGCCGAGGCCAATTACCGCGAGGCGCTGCGGCTCTCGCCGGACAATCCCGATGCGCTGCACAACTATGGCTGGTTCCTGTGTCAGCAGCGTCGCTACCCGGACT
This sequence comes from Thiomonas sp. 13-64-67, assembly GCF_002282795.1. NCBI lineage: Bacteria > Pseudomonadati > Pseudomonadota > Betaproteobacteria > Burkholderiales > Thiomonas > Thiomonas sp. 13-64-67. The sequence continues at coordinate 155,142 of NZ_NCKP01000001.1, read as the reverse complement.
CGTTCGTTCAGTTCAACAAGGCCCTGGCCATCCAGAATTACCGTTATCCGGTGCGCACTTATCTGGCGCTGGGGGTGTGCCAATACCGGGCAGGAGATCTGGCTGCATCGGAAGGCACGCTCAAAAAGGGCTTCGCGCTCGACCCGGGCAATCCTGCGTTGTCCACCAATCTGGCTGTCGTGCTCGACCGCATGGGCAAGCCCAAGGAAGCGCTGTTCTACATTGCCCGCGTCAACAGTGGTCAGTACGCCAGCGCCCAGTCGCTTTGGGTCGGCATTCTGATTGCCCGCAAGGCGGGTAATGCGATGGACGCTGCGCTGTGGACCAATCAACTCGTACAGCGCTTTCCAGACTCGCGTGAAGCCATCGCCGCGCAGCAGGGGAAGTTTGATGATTCCGCCCTGCTGAACTACTGATTCCGTATGACTGAACCCACTCCGGAACTGATTGCCAGCCGTGCCAAGGCGGGGGCTGCCCTGCGCGAGGCGCGCATGGGAGCCGGGCGCAATGTCGAAGAGCTTGCCGCACAGCTCAAGGTGGCCCCTGCAAAAATCGCTGCGCTGGAGGCAGGTGATTGGTCGGCGCTGCCCGACGACACTTTCGGTCGTGCGCTGCTGCGGAGTTGCTGCAAGGCGCTGAAAATCGATGCGAAACCCCTGCTCGACCTGCTTCCGGGCGCCCCAGTGCTGCACAGCCCGGTGCCGGACGAGGAGGGCGCGGAGTTGGCCGCACGCGTGCCAGAGCGTCCTTTGCCGCGCTCGGCGAGTGCTACTCGTAAATCGTACGGTCTGCTTTGGCTGGCGGTGCTGATCGTTGCGCTGGCCGCCGTGGTGTTTTTCTGGCCCGCCTTGCGGGGTTTGACCGAGGGGCTGATGCCAAGCGCGGCGAAGCCCCAACAACCCGCGCCGGGCTCGGTGGAAAACGTGCTGCCCGCCGCTTCGCACCCGACCTCGCATGCCGCGTCGCACCCCGCATCTCATCCCGCAAATGCCGGTTCGTCGCCGCTGCCCTTGCAGAGTACGCCCGCCACCGCAGGCTCGGCGCCGGTGCCAGTTGCGCCGGTAGCCTCTGCTGCAACCAGCGCTGCTTCGGGCAATGTGCTGCAACTGGCGGCGAGCGCGCTGAGCTGGGTGCAAGTCACCGCCAGCAACGGCAAGGTGATTTTTTCTCAGCTCATGCAACCCGGTGCGCCGCAAAGCATTCAGGTGCCTGCGGGAAGCACGCCGCTGGCCATCGTAGTGGGCAACGCGCCGCACACCACGGTGAGCTACGCAGGCAAGCCCGTCGATCTCACCCCGGATACGCGAGCGAATGTCGCGCGCTTCACCCTGAAATAAATCGCTGATTCATGGAATTGCTCGACCCCCCCATTTCCGAAGCCGTGCCCGCCCGCCACCGCACGCGTCAGGCTCGCGTGGTCTGGGGCGATCATGTGGTGACCGTGGGCGGTGACGCGCCGGTGCGCGTGCAGTCCATGACCAATACCGATACGGCCGACGCGATCGGTACAGCCATTCAGGTCAAGGAGCTTGCGGTGGCGGGCTCGGAACTGGTGCGCATCACGGTGAATACGCCCGAGGCCGCAGCGGCTGTGCCTGCCATTCGCGAACAGCTCGACCGCATGGGCGTTTCGGTGCCGCTCATCGGCGACTTTCATTACAACGGCCATCGGCTGTTGAGCGACTTTCCCGATTGCGCCCGTGCGCTGTCCAAGTACCGCATCAACCCGGGCAATGTGGGCAAGGGCGACAAGAAAGACAAGCAGTTCGGTCAGATGATCGACATCGCCCAGCGTTACGACAAACCCGTGCGCATCGGGGTGAACTGGGGCAGTCTCGATCAGGAACTGCTCGCCAGCCTGATGGACGCCAATGCCCGCCGCGCCCAGCCTTATGAGGCGCGCCAGATCATGGCGCAGGCGCTGGTGCTCTCGGCGCTGGAATCGGCTCAGCGTGCTCGTGAATTGGGGATGGATCCGGCGCAGATCCTGCTGTCGTGCAAGGTTTCCAATGTGCAGGATCTCATCACGGTGTACCGCGCCCTGGCGGCGCGTTGCGACTATCCCCTGCATCTCGGCTTGACCGAGGCCGGCATGGGCACCAAAGGCGCGGTGGCCTCGACTGCGGCGCTGGCTGTGCTGTTGCAAGAGGGTATCGGCGACACCATCCGCGTGTCGCTCACCCCCGAGCCGAATGCGCCGCGCAGCCAGGAAGTGGTGGTGGCGCTGGAAATCCTGCAGGCTCTGGGCCTGCGCGCTTTCACACCCAGCGTCACCGCCTGCCCCGGCTGCGGCCGCACCACCAGCACCTTTTTTCAGGAACTGACCCAGAGCATCGACCAGTTTCTGCGCGCGCAGATGCCCGTCTGGCGTAACCGCTACCCCGGTGTGGAGCAACTGCGCGTGGCCGTCATGGGCTGTATCGTCAATGGCCCGGGTGAAAGCAAGCACGCCGACATCGGTATCAGTCTGCCCGGTACCGGCGAGGCACCGGCGGCGCCGGTGTTCATCGACGGCGAAAAGCGCATGACCCTGCGTGGCGACAACATTGCCGCCGAGTTCCAGGCCATCGTCGAGCAATACGTTCAACAGCGCTACGGCGCGCCCCATCGCCATCCTGAACAGGCGGCTTGAATTTCATGGCAGACAAACTCAGTGCCGTCAAAGGCATGAATGACATCGTGCCGCCCAAATCGGCGGCGTGGGAGTGGTTTGAAGAGCAGGTGCGCGCGCTCATGGGCAGCTACGGCTACCAGAATCTACGCACGCCCATACTCGAATACACCCCGCTGTTCGTGCGCGGCATCGGCGAAGTGACCGACATTGTTGAGAAAGAGATGTACAGCTTCACCGACGCGCTCAACGGCGAGCCGCTCACGCTGCGCCCCGAAGGCACGGCGGCCGTGGTGCGCGCGTGCATCGAACATTCGCTGCTGTATGACGGCGGCAAGCGGCTCTGGTACACCGGGCCGATGTTCCGTCACGAGCGGCCGCAACGCGGGCGCTATCGCCAGTTCCATCAGGTCGGCGCCGAGGCGCTGGGTTTTGCCGGGCCGGATGTGGACGTGGAACTCATTCTGATGGCCCGTCAGCTCTGGGCGCGTCTGGGCCTGAGTGAACTGGTCACGCTCGAAATCAACTGTCTCGGTCAGGCCGACGAGCGGGCGCGGCATCGAGTGGCGCTCATCGCCTATCTCGAACAACACATCGATCAACTCGATGAAGATGCGCGCCGCCGCCTGCACAGCAATCCGCTGCGCGTGCTCGATACCAAGAATCCGGCCATGCAGGCGCTGGTGGAGGGGGCGCCCAAGCTCATCGACTACCTCGGCGAAGCGTCTTTGGCGCATTTCGAGGGGGTGCAGACGCTGTTGCGCGCGGCGGGGCAGTCTTTCACCCTCAACCCGCGACTGGTACGCGGGCTGGACTATTACAACCTCACGGTGTTTGAGTGGGTGACCGATCGGCTGGGCGCGCAGGCCACGGTCTGCGCGGGCGGACGCTACGACGGGCTGATCGAGCAGATCGGCGGCAAGCCCACGCCCGCCTGCGGTTGGGCGCTGGGCATGGAGCGGGTGCTCGAACTGCTGATCGAAGCGGGTCAGAATGCGCCCGTGAGCGCCCCTCATGCCTACGCCGTGATGACCAGCCCTGAGTTGATGTCGCGTGTCATGCCCCTGTGCGAGTCTTTGCGTGCAGCCGGAGTGCGGGTACAACTGCACATGGGCGGCGGCAGCATGAAGTCGCAAATGAAAAAGGCCGACGCCTCCGGCGCGCGCTGGGCGCTGGTGTTCGGTGAGCAGGAATTGCAGTCCGGGCAGGCCGGCATCAAGGATCTGCGCGGCGCGCAGGATGCGCAGCAGCAGCGCATGCTGCCGCTGGAACCCTTGCAGACGCTGGTTTGCGCTCTGCTCTGAATGGCCAACCTAAAATAGCCGCTTTTCGTCCCCCATCGACCCATGAGCTACAACTTCGAAGAACAAGAGCAGATCGCCCAGATGCGCCATTTCTGGGAACGTTGGGGCACCCAGATTTCCGCGGGTGTGCTGGCCGTCGCTGTGGGTTTCGCCGGCTATTACGGCTGGCAATGGTGGCAACGCAACCAAGGGGCGAAGGCGGCAGTGGTGTTCGAGCAGGTGCAGGCCGCCCTCCAGAGCAATAGTCCTGACAAGATCGAGCAGGCCTGGGCTGTGATGCAGAGCAAGGTTCCAGGCAGTGCCTATGCCGGCATGGCTGCGCTGGCCGTCGCCAAGTCCTTGCACGACGCGGGTAAAAACGAGCAGGCCATCACCGCGCTCAAGTGGGCCTCCGAGCACGCGGCCGGACCGAGCGCGCGCTCAGTGGCCCGGCTGAATCTCTCGGCCTTGCAGATCGATGCCAAACAATATGCCGAGGCGATCAAAACCCTGGCTGACGTGCCCGAGCCGACTTTCGCCGCCCTGTTTGACATCCGCCGTGGCGATCTGGCCATGCTGCAAGGCCAGCGCGACGCGGCCCGTACCGCTTACGAAGCCGCACTCAAGGCGCTGCTGCCTGCCGATTCATCACAGCGCGCTGCGGTGGAGCAAAAACTGCAGTCGGTCGGCGGAGGTGCGGCATGAGCGCGACCCGTCAGAGTTCCCGCTTTGTGGCGCCACGCTTCGTGCGTCTGGCGCGTCTGGCTCTGCCTCTCTTGCTGGTCGCGGGCTTGGGCGCTTGCGCTTCGGGCTCCAAACCGCCTGAGCCGATGCCGCTGACCCCGGTGGTCAACATTCTGACTGTCAAGCAAGCCTGGACGCAGAATATTGGCGCGGTGCCCGCGTGGTTCCAGACCGCAACACTGCCGGACGCCGTCGTCGTGGCCTCGGCAGACGGGCAGGTCATGCGCCTGAACAGCGCCACCGGGCAGGTGGTCTGGTCGGCCAAGGTGACTGCGGGCATCAGCGCGGGGACGGGGAGCGACGGCACCTTTACCGCCGTGGTCGACAAGAACAACGGCCTCGTGTCGATCGGCCCTAAGGGCCAGCTGCTGTGGCGCTATCAGTTACCGGCCACGGTGCTCACACCGCCTTCCGTGTTCGACGGTCGCATCATCGTCCAGGCAGCCGATCAGCGCGTGTTTGCCTTTGACGCGGCGACCGGCAAGCGTTTGTGGCAAGCCGACAGTCGCGCCGCCTCCCTGCTGGTGCAACAGGCCGGCGGTATCGTGGAGCGCAACGGCGTGGTGATGATCGGCACCGGCCTCGGGCGCATCGATGCTTACGACCTGGACAACGGTTTGCCGCGCTGGCAGGCCACTCTCGCACGCCCCCGTGGCGTGACCGAGGTCGAGCGCGTGGTCGGCATTACCGGCCAACCGGCACTGCTGGGCTCGGTACTGTGCGCGCGTGCCTACCAATCCGCCGTGGGCTGCGTGGACGCCGATACCGGCCGCATGCTCTGGACGCGCACCGCCAACGGCTACACCGCGCTGAGCATGAACGATCAGGAAGTCGTCGGAACGCAGGCGAACGGTGACGTGCAGGCGTATTCGGCCACCGATGGCGTACCGAGCTGGACCAATGCCCAGATGAAATGGCGCAAGCTGAGCGCGCCGCTTTTGGTCGGTCGCACGGTGGCGGTGGGTGACTATCAGGGCTATATCAGCTTTCTTTCCGCCAAGGACGGCAGCATCGTCGGCCGCGTGGCGACCGACGGCAGCGCCATCCAGTCGGCGCCCGTGGTCGTGGGCAAGACCCTGGTGGCGGTCACGGCCAAGGGCGCGGTCTACGCCTTCGTGCCGGACTGAGAGGGTGTGAACAAATCCGCCATGTCCGCTCATCGCGGCCAAACACCCCCGCTCGGCGTTGCGTTAGGTGTCGTAATCGCGCGCCGTGCCGAGGGGCACGGCTGTGCTTTGCGCCTTGATCCGGGGCGTTTGGACGCGCTGCTCGGCCACGCCGAATCCATTCACACTCTCTGACATGACCCCTATCGTTTCGCTGGTTGGCCGACCGAACGTTGGCAAGTCCACCCTGTTCAATCGCATGACACGTTCACGCGATGCCATCGTGGCCGACATGCCGGGCCTTACCCGCGATCGTCATTACGGCATGCTGCGCATGGCGGATCGGCCGGTCATCGTGGTCGATACCGGCGGCTTCGAGCCCGTGGTCGATACCGGCATCGTGCACCAGATGGCGCGGCAGACGCGCCAGGCCATTGCTGAGTCCGATCTGGTGGTGTTTCTGGTCGATTTGCGCACTGGGCTCAGTCCGCAAGACCTGCATATCGCCGCCGAATTGCGCAAGACCGGCAAGTCCATTCTTCTGGCCGTGAACAAGGCCGAAGGTCGGCATGGCCATCCGGCGCTTGCCGAATTCCACGAACTCGGCTTGGGCGAGCCCTTTTCCATCAGCGCCGCCCACGGTGACTCGGTGCCCGATTTGCTGGATCGCATTCTGCAAGCGCTGCCTTCCGAGCCTTCCGAAGGGATACCCGAGACCGAGGCGGCAAGCGATGTCGCCGCCGAGACCGCGCACGGCCCCGGCGCCGAGACCACGAAGCCGCGCGAGCACAGCCTGCGTCTGGCCATTGCCGGGCGGCCCAATGTGGGCAAGTCCACACTGGTCAATGCGCTGGTCGGTGAAGAACGGGTGATTGCCTTCGACATGCCCGGCACGACCCGCGACGCGATCGAAGTGCCGTTCGAGCGCGACGGTCGCAAGTTCATCCTGATCGACACCGCCGGACTGCGGCGCAAAGGCAAGGTGTTCGAGGCGGTGGAAAAATTTTCGGTCATCAAGACGCTGCAAGCCATCGAGCAGGCCAACGTCGTCGTGCTGCTGCTCGACGCGACCGAAGGCGTTTCAGACCAGGATGCGCATATCGCCAGTTTTGCCGTTGAGGCGGGCAGGGCGCTCGTGCTGGCGGCCAACAAGTGGGATGCGGTGGACACCTACGGGCGCGAACGCCTGATGGTCGCCATCCGTCAGCGTCTGCCTTTTGTCAGCTTTGCGAAATTTCACAGCATTTCCGCCCGCACAGGCTCAGGTCTGAACGGGCTGATGAAGTCGGTCATCGCCGCTCACGCCGCGGCCTATCGCAAATTGCCCACCCCCAAACTCACGCGCGCCATTATCGAAGCGGTGGCGCAGCAACAGCCGCCGCGTTCCGGCCCGGTGCGACCCAAGTTGCGATACGCGCACCAGGGCGGCACCAACCCGCCGATCATCATCATTCATGGCAGCGCGCTCGACCGGGTGCCCGCCACCTACACGCGCTATCTGGAAGGTCAATTGCGTGAAAAATTCGACTTGACGGGTACCCCTTTGCGGGTGGAATACCGCAGCAGCACCAACCCCTACGCGCGCGACGACTGATGGCCCCGGCGCGGCGACCTGCGCGGGCATTATGGTATTTTCCAACCTCTTGCATTCCAGACCATGAATGCCATTTAAGCTTTCCTCACCCCAATGGAGAATAAGATGAGTAACAAAGGGCAGTTGCTACAAGACCCCTTTCTGAACCTGCTGCGCAAAGAGCACGTCCAGGTGTCGATTTATCTGGTCAATGGCATCAAGTTGCAAGGTCACATCGAATCTTTCGATCAATACGTGGTGTTGCTGCGCAATACCGTCACCCAGATGGTTTACAAGCACGCCATTTCCACGGTCGTTCCGGCACGTCCCGTCTCCTTCCAAATCGGTGAGCAAGAAGCACCCGCAGCCTGAAGGGCAGCCTCAGGGGCCTGAGCGCGCTGCATTGGTCAGCGTCCAGCAACGACGTCCCTCATCCGACGACGCGCTGGCTGAGTTGGAGCAACTCAGCACGTCCGCCGGTTATGCCCTGGCGGGCGAGCTGTCCTGTGTGCGAGCACGGCCCGACGCGGCGACCTACATCGGCTCGGGCAAGCTCGATGAATTGAGCGAACTGGTCAGCACCACTTCGGCGGACACCATCATTTTCGACAATGCACTGAGCCCCATCCAGCAGCGCAATCTGGAGAAGGCGCTGGGCAAACCCGTCATCGACCGTACAGGCCTCATTCTCGAAATCTTCGCCCGTCGTGCGCAGAGCGCCGAAGGCAAGATGCAGGTCGAGCTCGCTCGTCTCGAACACCTGGCCACCCGCCTGGTGCGCGGCTGGACTCACCTGGAGCGCCAGACCGGCGGTATCGGCGTGCGTGGCGGCCCGGGCGAAAAGCAGATCGAGCTTGACCGCCGGATGCTCGACGACAAGATCAAGATGCTTCGAACACGTCTGGGCAAACTGGGGCGCCAGCGCATGACGCAACGCCGTGCGCGCAGGCGCACCGGCGCGTTTCGCGTGGCCTTGGTGGGCTACACCAATGCGGGCAAAAGCACGCTATTCAACGCGCTCACCAAGTCGAAAATTTACGCGGCCGACCAGCTTTTCGCGACCCTCGACACCACTACGCGCAAGTTCTATCTGGGCCCGCAGGTCAACGTCACCCTGTCCGACACGGTGGGTTTCATCCGCGATCTGCCCCACACCTTGATCGAGGCCTTCAAGGCTACGCTCGAAGACACACTTCAGGCCGATTTGCTGCTGCACGTCGTGGATGCCAGTTCGCCCATGTTGCGCGAGCAGATGGATGAAGTTCACGCCGTTCTGCGCGAGATCGGCGCGGACGATATTCCGCAATTCTTGATCTTCAACAAATCTGATCTGTTGCCAGTGAACCTTCAGGTTACAAATGGTCACACTCAATCTGAGGGTATCGAAGCGCGTGCTAGCATGCCTCGGCTTGTCGTAAGCGCCTTGACCGGCGCCGGTGTTGCCTCCCTCAAAAGTGCGCTGCTGGAAGCGGTATTGGCTGATCCCCGCTTTCAATCCTCTGCTTCAGCTTTGTCGGACACTACTCAAATTTCCGCATGACTCCCTTACGTTTTTGGCCTCGTGTGTGGCCTTTTTCGCGCATGTTCAACCTCAATGACCCGCGTTGGGGCAAAGACGACGGCACGAACGGTCAGCAAAGCAATAACAACCAAGATCCGAACCGGCGTCCTGGCAGCGGCGGCCCGCCCGATCTCGATGAACTCTGGCGTGATTTCAACCGCAAACTCAACGGCCTGTTCGGCAAGAAGCGCGGCTCGGGCAACGGTGGCAGCACGCCGCCGCAACGTCCCGACCTCTATCCCTCAGCCAAGGGCATGGGCGTGGGGGTCATCATTCTGGTGGTCATCGGGGTGCTGGGCTGGCTGTCTTCCGGCTTTTTCATCGTGCAGGAAGGTCAGCAGGCTGCGGTAACGCGTTTTGGCAAATTGGCCTACATCACCGACGCCGGTTTTCACTGGCGCCTGCCCTATCCGTTCGAGGCCGATGAAATTGTCAACGTCTCGCAGGTTCGGTCGGTCGAGGTCGGGCGCGGCGGCGAGGTGAAGGCAACGGGCTTGCCCGAGTCGGCCATGCTGACGGAAGACGAGAACATCGTCGACGTTCGCTTCGCCGTGCAGTACCGCATCGACAACGTGGTGGACTACCTCTACAACAACCGCAGTCCGGACGACGCGGTATCGCAGGCGGCTGAAACTGCGGTGCGCGAGGTCGTAGGCAACAAGACGCTCGACTATGTGCTCTACGAGGGCCGCGAGCAAGTGGCCAGCGATGTGCAGGTTTTGACGCAAAAAATTCTCGACCGCTACAAGACCGGCATCATCATCACCACTGTCACGCTGCAGAACGTGCAGCCCCCGGAACAGGTGCAGGCCGCTTTCGATGACGCCATCAAGGCGGGACAAGACCGTGAACGGCTGAAGAACGAAGCCCAGGCCTACGCCAACAACGTCATTCCCCGTGCGCAGGGCACCGCGTCGCGCTTGATCCAGGACGCCGAGGCTTACAAGGCGCAGGTTGTGGCGCAGGCGCAGGGCGATACCTCTCGCTTCGATCAGATCCTGCAGCAATACGAAAAGGCGCCGCAAGTCACCCGCGAGCGTATGTATCTCCAAACCATGCAAGACATTCTTTCCAGCGTTTCCAAGGTCATGGTGGATTCGCGCAACAACAATAACCTCCTCTACATGCCACTGGATAAATTGCTGCAGCAATCCGCAGGCAAGGCCCCCACGAGTGCCACGGCCGCGCCGGCTGCTCCCACCACCGTGCCGACCTTACCGGCGGCCTCCGTGGGCACCGCCCCTGCGACGGCCGACAGTTCAGCGTCCGCGCCGGACGGAACCGCTCCTTCCAGTTCAAGAACCTCGCGCGATACCCTGCGTGAGCGCAACTTCCAGTGAGGGCTGAGCAGTGAACAAGATCATTCTGGCTCTCGTGGCGCTGGTCGTGGCCATTCTGTTGCTGTCTTCCAGCCTATTCGTGGTCGATCAACGGCAGTTCGCCGCTGTGTTCGGCTTGGGGCAGATCAAACGGGTCATCAGCACCCCTGGCCTGTATTTCAAGATTCCGGCGCCTTTCGAGAATGTGGTGTTTCTCGACAAACGCATCCTGACCCTGCAAAGCCCTGATACCGATCGTTTCATCACGGCCGAGAAGAAAAACGTGGTGGTGGACTGGTATCTGAAATGGCGCATCACCAATCCGACCGAGTTCATTCGCAGTTACGGCGGCGATCAGCGACGCGCGGGCGACCGGCTTTCGCAGATCGTCAAAGCGGCGCTGAACGAGCAGATCACGCGTCGCACCGTGCGCGAGGTGCTGTCTTCGCAGCGCGACCAGGTCATGAAGGACGTGCAGACCGGCATTGCGAAAGACATCAAGGGCACGGGCATCCAGATCGTCGACATGCGACTGACCCGCGTGGACTTCGTTTCCTCCATCACCCAGTCGGTCTATCGCCGCATGGAGGCCGAGCGCCAGCGCGTCGCCAACGAATTGCGTTCGACCGGCTACGCCGAGGCGGAAAAGATTCGCGCCGAGGCCGACAAGCAGCGTGAAATCGTGATTTCACAGGCGTACAGCAAGGCGCAGACCATCAAGGGCCAGGGCGATGCCGAAGCCTCGTCGATCTATGCCAAGTCGTTCGGGCAGAACCCGCAATTCGCCGAGTTCTATCGCAGCCTCGAGGCCTATCGCGCCAGCTTCAACAGCAAGTCCGATGTCCTGGTGCTCGACCCGAACAGCCAGTTCTTCCAGTTCTTCCGCGGGCCGGGTGGAGCGGCCTTGAAGCCGGGCAAGTAAATCCGCAATAGAGACCGTCTTAACCGGTGGTCTCTAGCGGTCAAAATGCGGTATCTGCGATGCAGAACGTCTTGCTCCTTGCCATTGGCATGGTTCTGGTCATCGAAGGCCTGATGCCGCTGTTTTTCCCCCGGCAGTGGCGAGACATGTTCCGGCAGATCATGGCACTGACCGACGGTCAACTACGCTTCGTCGGTCTGATCGCCGTTGCGATCGGCCTTCTCCTGGTGTTCCTCCTCAAGTAAGCTTGGATGTTGCACGGATGACCGTGCCCCATTTTTCTGCGCGTCTTATGAGCAACTGGCGTCTTCCCGAATATTTTTCCGATGTGTTGCCGCGTGAGGCGGCGGTGATCGAGCACCTGCGCCGCGCCTGTCTCGATACGGCGCGGGGCTATGGCTATGCCCTGGTCATGCCGCCGTTGCTGGAGTTCGTCGATTCGCTGCTGTCGGGCACCGGGCAAGACCTCGATCTGCAAACTTTCAAGCTGATTGACCAGATCTCCGGGCGTGCGCTGGGCTTGCGTGCCGACATGACGCCGCAGGCCGCCCGTATCGACGCTCACTTGCTGAATCAGGACGGCGTGACGCGCGTTTGCTATTGCGGCAGCGCGGTGCGCACGCATCCCGAGGGCGTGCACGCCAGCCGGGAAATTCTGCAATTCGGCGCCGAACTGTACGGGCATGCCGGACTGGAAGCCGATCTCGAAGTGCAGCAGCTGGCGCTGGACTGCCTGCGACTGGCCGGGGTGGAGCGGGCTGCGCTCGATCTGGCCGACAATCGCATCGTGCGTGGCGTGTTGTCAGGCTTGCTGCTCGGGTCGCAAGACATGGAAGCGATTCTCGATGCACTGGCCAGCAAGGATGCTGGAGAACTGCGGTTGCTGACTCGCGACTGCACGCCAACCCAACGCGCAACCATTCTCGCCCTGCCCGAGCTGTACGGCGATGCGGACGTGCTGCTTGAGGCGCGGCGCGTGTTGCCGCAGCATGCACTCATTTCCCAGGCGCTCGACGATCTGTCGGCGCTGGCCCGCCACCACCAGCAGCAGGGCGCGCAGGTGCAGATCGATCTGGCCGATATGCGCGGCTATCGCTATCACAGCGGGGTGATCTTCAGCGTGTACGCACAAGGCTATGCCAATGCCGTGGCGCGTGGTGGGCGTTACGACGAAGTCGGCGCCAGCTTTGGTCGACCGCGCGCTGCCACCGGATTCTCCATGGACTTGCGCGAAGTGGCGGGCTTCGCCGCCGCGCCGCAGGCCAGCGCCGCCATTGCGGCAGAGTGGTCAACAGCCTCTGGTTTGCCGGAGGCGGTCGCCGATTTGCGACGCCGGGGTGAAACCGTGGTGCAATTACCCCCTGGCCAGGCGCACGAAGCAAGCGCCTTTAGCCGCCAACTTGTGCAGCGAGGCGGTGCCTGGCTGGTTGAAGATCGCGGCTGATCTTCCCTAACGCTATCGTTGGATAGACTGATTTACTTGAGAGAACACACGCGTGAATACTGGTCGTCATGTGGTCGTAGTGGGCACCCAATGGGGGGATGAGGGCAAAGGCAAGGTCGTCGATTGGCTGACCGATCATGCTCAGGGCGTGGTGCGCTTTCAGGGCGGTCACAACGCGGGGCACACGCTGGTGATCAACGGGCAGAAAACCGCGCTGCAGCTCATTCCTTCAGGCGTGATGCGCGCGGGCGTGGCCTGTCATGTCGGCAATGGCGTGGTGGTCGATCCGCAACACCTGCTGCTTGAAATTGGTCGCCTCGAAGCGGCTGGAGTGGATGTGCGCTCACGGCTGCACATCAGCGAGTCCTGCCCAGTCGTACTCCCTACGCATGTGGCGCTCGACAAAGCGCGCGAGGTGCGCCGCGAAAACGACGGCAGCGGCAAGATCGGCACCACCGGCAAGGGCATCGGGCCGGCTTATGAAGACAAGGTGGCCCGCCGCGCCATCCGTCTGCAAGACCTCAAGCATCCGCAGCGCCTGCAGACCAAGCTTGCTGAAGTGCTCGATCTGCACAATTTTGTGTTGAAGAATTATTTGCACACCGACCCGCTTGATGCCGGGATGGTGATGGATCAATTGCTCAAATCCGCCGAGCAGGTGCGGCCCCTGTTGGCCGATGTGGGGTACCTGATTCATCAGGCCCATCTGCGCGGTGATCGCTTGCTGTTCGAAGGGGCGCAAGGTTCGCTGCTCGACATCGACCACGGTACTTATCCCTTCGTGACTTCGAGCAATTGCGTGGCCGGTACCGCCGCGGCAGGATCGGGCGTCGGCCCCGGCATGCTGCACTATGTGCTGGGCATCACCAAGGCGTACACCACCCGGGTGGGCAGCGGCCCCTTCCCGACGGAGTTGCCCACCACGGAGGCGGGCAGCGTGGGGCATCACCTCTCCAGCGTGGGTCAGGAGTTCGGCACAGTGACGGGGCGTGCGCGCCGCTGTGGCTGGCTGGATGTTGCGGCGCTCAAGCGGGCGGTCATCATCAACGGCGTGTCGGGGCTGTGCATCACCAAGCTCGATGTGCTCGACGGCCTGCCGACCATCCGCGCCTGTGTGGGTTATATGCTCGACGGCGAACGGCGTGACGTGCTCCCGCTCGATGCCGACGAGATCGAGCGCTGCGAACCGATCTACGAAGATTTTCCGGGCTGGACGCAAAGCACCAAGGGCCTCACGACCTGGGATCAACTGCCCGCTTCGGCGCGCAGCTATCTGCAGCGGGTGGGCGAGTTGATCGGCGCGCCGATCGACATGGTGTCGACCGGTCCCGACCGCGATCACACCATCGTGCTGCGGCATCCGTTTCAGGCTTGAGCGTTCGGTGCGCTCCGGCAGATTTCATTTTCCACACGTTCACAAAGGTTCGGCCATGCTCAGCGAGGACGGCAAGCATCTCTATGTTTCCTGGGACGAATACCACGCCCTGATTGAAAAACTCGCCCTCAAGGTACATGCCTCGGGCTGGGAGTTTGATCAGATCCTCTGCCTGGCGCGAGGCGGGGTGCGCCCTGGAGACATTCTTTCTCGCATTTTCGACAAACCCCTGGCCATCATGTCCACCAGCTCCTACCGCGAAAGCGCCGGAACGGTGCAGGGCCGCCTAGACATCGCCCGCTACATCACGCTGCCGCGCGGGGAGCTTGAAGGGCGCGTGCTACTCGTTGATGATCTGGCCGATTCGGGCGAGACCTTGAAAGCCGTTGAAAACCATTTGCGCAGCGCCGGAAAAATTACCGATCTGCGCAGCGCCGTCATCTGGGTCAAGGGCATTTCGACCTATCTGCCCGAGTACTACGTGGACATGCTGCCCACGAGCCCCTGGATACACCAGCCCTTTGAAGAGTACGACGTGCTACGTCCGACTCGTCTGGCCGAGCGCTGGAAAATCTGAGTCGGAGGTCGCTGCCAGCTCATGGGCAGCAGCCCATGGGCAACTCAGCGGCAATACTGCGAAATGAGAGCGGCGATCTTGGCGCGTTCTGCGGCACGTTGCGCATCGTCCATGATGACGCGCTGGCCTTGGGCGTCGATTTGCACCATGCGTTGACCGCTATCGAGCACCTGGAGTTGCTTTTGCGCCTGCAGGCAGTTCTGCTGGTTCACAAGCGCCTGGGCCTGTTGCTGCTGTAGTTTGGCCTGTTCCTGCGCGGCTTGCTCGGCCTTTTTCTGTTCCGCGATTTTCTTTTCCAACTCGTTGCTGGCCTGGGGCTGCGATGCCGAGTGACTTGCGGCGGCTGGAACGGCGGCGTTCGCGGCAGGGCGCTGCAGAATGTTGCTGGCGGAAATGTTGGCCGGGGGCGGCTGGTCGCTGTAATGCACCACGCCGCTGGCATCGCGCCATTTCCACTGCGCGGCGTGGGCAGACGTCATCCCCATCAGGGCCATGGCCAGAAACAGTGCGCTGCTGAAAACGCGAAATAGCGGAGCAGGTGCGAGAGTGCGCATAAGGAGTCCCAAAGTCGCCGTGGTCAAAACAGGCTGCTAGCTTAGCGCGGTTGTGCGGCCTATCGGTCGATTCACTGCGGCCCCGAGCGTCGCGGTAACGCGCACCCCTATAATTTCCTTTTGCACGGAGGCATGTATGCGTCTTGTAGGAAAAGCGCTGACTTTCGACGATGTGTTGTTGGTCCCCGCATATTCCCAGGTGTTACCCAGAGACACCAGCCTTGCGACTCGCCTGACTCGCAATATTTCCCTCAACATTCCTCTGGTGTCCGCCGCGATGGACACGGTGACGGAGTCGCGCTTGGCGATTGCCATGGCGCAGGAGGGCGGCATCGGCATCATTCACAAAAATTTCACCGCCAAGGCGCAAGCCACCGAAGTGGCGCGGGTGAAGCGTTTTGAGTCGGGCGTGCTGCGCGATCCGATCACCATCTCGCCCATCGTCAAAGTGCGCGACGTGATGCAGCTGTCGCGCCAGCATGGCATTTCCGGGTTTCCGGTGATCGAAAACGGCAAGGTGGTGGGCATCGTGACCAACCGCGACCTGCGGTTCGAGACCCGTCTCGATACCCCGGTGCGCGATGTCATGACGCCGCGCGAGCGCTTGGTGACCGTTCCTGAAGGCGCGCCGCTGGAGCAGGCCAAGGCGCTGATGCACCAGCACCGGCTGGAGCGGGTATTGGTGGTCAACGCCGAATTCGAATTGCGCGGGCTGATGACCGTCAAGGACATTCAAAAGGCGACCGAACGCCCGAATGCTGCCCGTGACCCGCAAGGCAAGCTACGCGTGGGCGCTGCGGTGGGTGTGGGCGAGGGCACCGAAGAGCGCGTGGAGGCGCTGGCCAACGCTGGGGTCGATGTGATCGTGGTCGATACCGCGCACGGACACAGCCAAGGCGTTCTCGACCGGGTGCGCTGGGTGAAACGCAATTTCCCGCAGATCGAGGTCATAGGCGGCAATATCGCCACGGGCGCTGCGGCGCTCGCCTTGGTCGAGGCTGGGGCGGATGGGGTGAAGGTCGGCATCGGGCCGGGCTCGATCTGCACCACACGCATCATCGCCGGAGTGGGCGTGCCGCAGATCACCGCCATTTCCGATGTCGCCAAGGCGCTCGAGGGCAGCGGTGTGCCCTTGATTGCAGATGGCGGCATCCGCTACTCGGGTGATATCGCCAAGGCGATCGCCGCGGGCGCGTACACCGTCATGATGGGCAGCATGTTCGCAGGCACCGAAGAGGCGCCGGGCGAGGCCATTCTTTATCAGGGTCGCGCGTACAAGGCCTACCGGGGCATGGGCTCCATCGGGGCGATGAAGGCGGGCTCGGCGGATCGTTATTTTCAGGATGGCGCCGAGACGACTTCGGCTTCGGGCAACGAAAAATTCGTGCCCGAGGGCATCGAAGGGCGCGTGCCGCACAAAGGGCCGCTGATCGCCATCATCTACCAACTGGTCGGTGGCGTGCGTTCGTCCATGGGCTATTGCGGCTGCGACACGATCGAGGCGATGCGCGGGCAGGCCGAGTTTGTGCAGATCACCGCGGCGGGCATGCGTGAAAGCCATGTCCACGACGTGCAGATCACGCAGGAAGCGCCCAACTATCACGTCGACTGAACTCCCATCCCCATCGTCGGCTTCGCGCCGACGCTTGCTTTCATGCACGACAAAATTCTCATCCTCGACTTCGGCTCCCAGGTCACGCAACTCATCGCCCGCCGCGTGCGCGAGGCGCAGGTGTACTGCGAAATTCACCCTTGCGATGTGAGCGATGCTTTCGTGCGCGAGTTCGCGCCCAAGGGCATCATTCTCTCGGGTAGCCACGGCAGCACTTACGAAGACCACGAACTGCGCGCGCCTCAAGCCGTGTGGGATTTGGGCGTGCCCGTGCTGGGGATTTGCTATGGCATGCAGACCATGGCGGCGCAACTGGGCGGCAAGGTGGAATGGAGCGACCACCGCGAGTTTGGTTATGCCGAAGTGCGCGCCCGCGGCCACACCCGGCTGTTCGACGGCATTGAAGATTTCAGCACGGCCGAAGGCCACGGCATGCTCAAAGTGTGGATGAGCCACGGCGACAAGGTGACCGATATGCCCCCGGGGTTCAAGCTCATGGCGTCCACGCCGAGTTGCGCCATCGCGGGCATGGCCGACGAGGCGCGCGGTTACTACGCCGTGCAGTTTCACCCCGAAGTCACCCACACCGTGCAGGGCAGGGCCATGCTCACACGTTTTGTGCGAGAGATCTGCGGCTGCCGTGGCGACTGGGTCATGGGCGATTACATCGTTGAGGCGGTGCAGAGCATTCGCGATCAGGTCGGTGATGAGGAGGTCATCCTCGGTCTGTCGGGCGGAGTCGATTCTTCGGTGGCGGCGGCGCTGATTCACCGCGCCATCGGCGACCAGCTCACCTGCGTGTTCGTCGATCACGGCTTGCTGCGCCTGAACGAGGGCGACCTAGTGATGGACATGTTCGCGGGCAAGCTGCACGCCAAGGTGATTCGTGTGGACGCCAGCGAGCTGTTCCTGGGCCAGTTGGCGGGCGTGACCGATCCCGAGAAAAAACGAAAGATCATCGGCGGGCTGTTCGTCGATGTGTTCAAGGCTGAGGCGGCCAAGCTCAAAGGCGACGGCGCCAAGGGCGCGAAGTGGCTGGCGCAGGGCACCATCTACCCCGACGTGATCGAGTCGGGCGGCGCCAAAAGCAAAAAGGCCGTCACCATCAAGAGCCATCACAACGTGGGCGGCCTGCCCGAGCAACTCGGCCTGAAACTGCTGGAGCCCCTGCGCGAACTGTTCAAAGATGAAGTGCGCGAGTTGGGCGTGGCGCTGGGCCTGCCGCCCGACATGGTCTACCGCCACCCCTTCCCGGGCCCGGGGCTGGGCGTGCGCATTCTGGGCGAAGTGAAAAAGGAGTACGCCGACCTGCTGCGCCGGGCCGACGCCATTTTCATCGAAGAGTTGCGTTCGACCCTCGACCCGGATTCCGGCAAGAGCTGGTACGAGCTGACCAGCCAGGCTTTCACCGTGTTCCTGCCGGTCAAGAGCGTGGGCGTGATGGGTGATGGCCGCACCTACGACTATGTGGTCGCGCTGCGCGCGGTGCAGACCAGCGATTTCATGACCGCCGACTGGGCCGAGCTGCCCTATGCGCTGCTCAAAAAAGTGTCCAGCCGCATCATCAACGAGGTGCGCGGCATCAACCGCGTGACCTACGACGTGAGTTCCAAGCCGCCAGCGACCATCGAGTGGGAGTGAAGCCAGATGCGCCTGCTGTTCGGACTCATCGGTTTGCTGCTGACGCTGCTGATCATCGTCTGGCTGGTGCGCACCCAACTCACCGGACAGGTCGGGGTGGCGACGTCCCCGTCTGCTGCGGGTGCGCGTGGTGACGAAGGGCAGCCGGCGTCGGCCGCGCTCAAGCAATTCAAGCAATCGCTCGACAAGGCGCTGAAAGCGCGGCCAGCCAGCGTGCCCGAGTAAAGCCTATGACGCCGACGTTTGCCCCCGATCTTGAGGCTGACCGCGCGTTCATGCGTCTGGCGCTCGACCAGGCGCAGAATGCCTGGCTGCTGGGCGAAGTGCCGGTGGGCGCCGTGATCGTGAAGGACGGCAAGGTCATTGCCACAGGCTACAACCGGCCGATCGGCGACCACGACCCCACGGCTCACGCAGAAATCGTGGCGCTTCGGCAAGCGGCCCATCTGCTGGGCAACTACCGTTTGCCAGAGTGCACGCTGTATGTCACGCTGGAGCCCTGTGCGATGTGCGCCATGGCTTTATTGCATGCACGCTTTGCCCGCGTGGTGTTTGGCGCGCGAGACCTCAAGACGGGAGCGGCCGGCAGTGTGGTGGATCTGTTTGCCGAGCCCCGTCTGAACCACCATTGCGACATCACGCCCGAGATCGAGCAAGAGTCTTGCAGCACACTGCTCCAGGATTTTTTTCGGGCTCGTCGAAAGGAGCAAAAGCGGCCGGAGGGGGGAGTGAATGACGTTGTGCACGACGCCTGCCTCTCGGGCATCGAGGTGACCGAGCTGGATATCGAGCCGCCTCTTTCCTGATTTCTCGTCTTTTCTCATCCTCAACCCTTTGCGGCCTTGTTCATGCCAGATATCGAATCCGTCCCCGACCTGAAGCCCCGACGCGGTTTGCTGCGCCTTGTCTCACCCGCGGGCGCCGTGCAGGAGCCGCCGCGACTGGAGGTGGCCAAGGCCCATCTGCAAGCGTTGGGCTTTCGCGTACAGGCCGGTGCGCAAGTCCTGGCGCGGGTACAGCGCTTTGCCGGGACCGATGCGCAGCGTCTGCGCGCGCTCCACGATGCGGCGCGCAGCAAGGCCGATGTGGTGATGATGACCCGCGGGGGTTATGGTCTGAGCCGTCTGCTGCAGGCCATCGACTATGAGCTGCTGGCGGAAGCCATCAAAGGGCGCAAGCAGATGTGGGTCGGGCACAGCGACTTCACCGCCCTGCAACTGGCCTTGCTCGCAAAAACGGGCGCGGTCACGTTCAGCGGGCCGATGGCCTCTTACGACTTTGGCGACAAGAAGCCCGATGACATCACGGTAGACAGCTTTTTGGATGCGGCCGACGGTATCCTGGAAGCGGTGGGTTTTGCCTGCGACGATGCGCCGCGCGGTCTTGACGTCGAGGGCGTGCTTTGGGGCGGCAATCTGGCCATGGTGACCAGCCTGATCGGCACGCCGTACCTCCCTCGCGCCAAAGGGGTGTTGTTTCTGGAGGATGTGAACGAACATCCCTATAGCGTCGAGCGCATGTTCAGCCAGCTGCTGCATGCCGGTGTGGCCCAGCGCCAGAAGGCGGTGTTGCTCGGGCAGTTCACAGCCTACAAACTCAGTGCCCACGATGCCGGCTACGACTTGAACGCCGCGGTGGACTGGCTGCGTGCGCAGCTCAAACCGCATGGCGTGCCCGTTCTGACTGGGTTGCCGTTTGGTCATGTGCGCACCAAACTGACCTTGCCCCACGGGGTTCGCACGCATGTGCTGCGCGACGGGCAGGAAGTCTTTCTGTTTTTCCCGCACGCCCAACACTGAGTCTGACTCACCGCAGCGAATAGCTCAGGGTGGTTCAAGGACGGCGGGTTATTCAAGCTCGCTTTATTGGCGCCGCTGCTGGTACTCGCGCCGCAGCCGCTCCTGCTCGCTGGGCGGAAGGCGCTTGAAGCGCTCTTGCTCCTGCAGAATGCGCTCGCGCTGCTGTGGCGGCATGCGCTCCCACTGCTGGTATGCGCCTTGGCCATCGCGCTGATTTGCAGAGGCCGTCGGTGCCATCACCATCACTCCAAACGCAGAGATGGCGATGGCCGCCGCGGTGAGTCTTGCCTTACGCAGTTGGGCGCGAAATTGGGCGCGCGATTGGGTCGAATGGCGCTCAAGCCGGATTGCCATTTTGCAGCCCCTGTTGCAGCATTTGCGGGTGATTGGAAAGCCACTGATAGAACTCGATGTTCTGAACCGCGTCAGCCACCTGCGGGCTGAGTGACTGGGAGTCAAATCCACCCGGATAAGCCCCGTTGCTGCCTGCGAGGTGCGGCACGCTGATGAACACCGCCAAAGCCAGCGAAGCGGTGGCCATGCCTGCGGCAAACACCCGGGGCCAGCGCACGGTGGGAGAAGATCGGCGCGGCAAGCGTGCGGCAAGCTGGGGCAGGGGCGCCAGAAGTTGGCTCAGCTGTTGGCCGAACTGCAACTCTTGCTGGCACTGCGGACAATTTTTCAGATGAGCTTCGATATGCGCCGCCTGTTCAGCCGACGCCAGACCACTGCGATAGTGGTCGATCTGAGCGGAAGTGAGATGGTTGCGGGTCGTCATGATGTCACCTGATTCAGGCAGTTCAAACTTTAGCGGGATGGTCGGATTCAAGCAATTCCCTCAAGCGGGTGAGCGCGCGCATGTGGTGCGTTTTGACGCTGCCTTCACTGACTTTCATCGCCGCCGCCGTGTCCACGATGGACAAACCTTCCATTTCGCGCAGCAGAAACGCCTCGCGCTGCCGCGGGCTCAGGGCGGAAATGGCATCGGCAATACGTCCGGCAAGCTGGCCGTTGGCGACTTCCTGCTCCGGACCGAGGGCGGTGTCGGCAATCTGCTCCCAGCTGGGCGGTTGATCCTCTTCTTCGTCGCTGGAGAAGAAAAAATCGAAAATCTTCTCCACCTTGCGCCGACGGTGCATGTCGGTGATGCGGTTGCGCAGAATGCTGTAGAACAGCGGCGCCCATTCCTCCGCCGGTCGCAGCTTGTAGTTGCTCACCAGTTTGAGCAGGCTGTCCTGCACCACATCGGCAGCCAGGGCGGCGTCGCGCAATTCGATCAGCGCCATGCGCGTGGCGCGCACGCGCACCTCGGCGCAAAAGCGGTTGAGCGCGACCGAATCGTGTTGCGAGGTGTCGATCACGAGCGCTGGGGAGAGGGCGTAAGCATGATCCATAGCATAGTGGGCCAGTTCTGGCGGGTGGGTTTCGGTCGAAAACGGGGTCTTAGCCTCTGTAACGCCGTTCCAGGTGCCGTGATGACAGCGGATCCGCTCGCCAGACTGAAAATTTCTGTGACACCGCCCGGTTTGCGCCTGCGCAGCGCTCCGTAGAATGGCAGCGCCTTTCGCCATCCCGCCCCAGCGCTTGCCGTGAACCCTCGCCTCGACCTGCTTCAGCCTTATCCGTTTGAAAAACTGCGCGCGCTCCACCAGGGGGTGACGGCGCCCGCGCAGTGGTCTGCTATCAGCCTGGGCATAGGCGAACCCAAGCATCCCACCCCGACCTTTATTCGCGACGCCCTGGCCGCCCATCTCGATGGCCTGGCGGTCTATCCGAGTACGGCCGGCACGGTGGAACTGCGGGAGGCGTGCGCGCTATGGGCGAGTCGGCGCTACGGTGTGCCGCTGAACGGGCAGACGCAGGTGCTGCCGATCAACGGATCGCGGGAGGCGCTGTTCGCCATCGCGCAGACTGTGGTGGACGCGAGCCGGGCCGGGGCCACGGTGGTTTGTCCCAATCCGTTCTATCAAATTTATGAAGGTGCTGCGTTGCTTGCTGGCGCGCAGCCGTATTTCGCCGCGGTGGATGCGCAGCGCAATTTCGCGGTCGATTGGGCGGCAGTGCCCGAGGCGGTGTGGCAGCGCACCCAGCTGCTCTACGTTTGCTCGCCGGGCAATCCCACAGGCGCGGTCATGCCCCTGGAGGAGTGGAAGTTGCTGTTCGAGTTGTCCGACCGGCACGGTTTTGTCATTGCCAGCGACGAGTGCTATTCAGAAATCTGGTTCGGTGCGCAGCCTCCGATAGGCGGACTGGAAGCCGCATGGCAACTCGGGCGGACGGACTTTCGCAATCTGCTGTTCTTCACCTCGCTTTCCAAGCGCTCGAACGTGCCCGGGCTTCGCTCCGGCTTTGTCGCGGGCGATGCCAGGCTGATTGCAGCCTTCACCCGCTATCGCACCTACCACGGCAGCGCGATGGGGCCGGCTGTGCAGGCCGCAAGTGCCGCGGCCTGGAACGATGAAACGCATGTCGAGCACAACCGCGCGCTGTATCGCGAAAAATTCGCCGCCGTGCTGCCGATTTTGCGGCCGGTACTCGACGTGCAATTGCCCGATGCCGGGTTCTACCTCTGGGCGGCTACGCCGGGCGATGACGCGCAGTTTTCCCGCGGGCTGCTCGAAAAATACAATGTCACCGTTTTGCCGGGCAGCTATCTGGCGCGGGAGCAGGGCGGCGTCAATCCGGGGCGCGGTCGTATTCGTATGGCGCTGGTGGCCCCGCTGGAAGAATGCGTCGAAGCCGCCCGCCGTATTGCCGCTTATTGTTCTGAACCGATCCACTCACAAAGACCTTCACCATGACGCAACAACTGCAGACCCTTATCGACCAGGCCTGGGAAAACCGCACCGAATACAGCCCGGCCAATGCCCCGGCGGAACTGCGCGAGGCGGTCAGCCATGTGATCGACCAACTCAACGTGGGCAAACTGCGGGTGGCCGAGCGCGTGGGCGGCGAGTGGGTGACGCACCAGTGGCTGAAAAAGGCTGTGCTGCTGAGCTTCCGTCTGCACGACAACGTGGCCATGCAGGCTGGCGATCTGCACTTTTTCGACAAGGTGCAGACCAAGTTTCACAACCTCGACGAAGCGCAGATGCGCGCCACCGGGGTGCGCGTGGTGCCGCCGGCCGTGGCCCGGCATGGCTCTTACATCGCGCCCAATGTGGTGCTCATGCCGTCGTATGTGAACATCGGCGCTTATGTGGACGAGGGTACGATGGTCGATACCTGGGCCACCGTGGGCTCGTGTGCGCAGATCGGTAAGAACGTGCATCTGTCCGGCGGCGTGGGCATCGGCGGCGTGCTCGAACCCATTCAGGCCAACCCGACCATCATCGGCGACAACTGCTTCATCGGCGCGCGCTCGGAGGTGGTGGAGGGTGTGATCGTCGAAGACAACTGTGTCATTTCGATGGGCGTTTACATCGGTAAATCGACCAAGATTTACGACCGCGCCACTGGCGAAGTGAGCTATGGCCGCATTCCCGAGGGTTCAGTGGTGGTCAGCGGCAACCTGCCTAGCAGCGATGGCAAATACAGCTTGTACTGCGCCGTGATCGTCAAACGGGTGGATGCGCAGACGCGCTCCAAGACCAGCATCAACGAACTGCTGCGGACCTGAGCGCAGCCTGCGCGAATCTGCAGTTTCAAACAACTAGGGGGGTGTATGTCGGCAATGGAGCGCTTGTTCAAGCTGATGGCGGAGAAGAAAGCCTCCGACATCTACATCAGTCCGCATGCCCCCATCCTCATCCGCATCAATGGTCATGCGGTGGCAGTGAACCGGCAGGTTCTCACACCGGAGGAACCTTTCCGGCTACTGGCTGAAGCCGTGGGTCACGAGCGGGCCGCGGAGGTCACCCGCACCGGCGAACTCAACTTGGGGTTGCCGCGGCCGGGGCTGGGGAGCTTTCGCATCAGCGCGTTCCGCCAGCGCGGCAGCGTGGCGATGGTGGTGCGCTACATCCCCGGAGAAATTCCGGCGCTGGAGTCGCTGAATCTGCCCGGCGTGCTGGCCGATCTGGTGATGGAAAAGCACGGCCTGCTGCTCATGGTGGGCTCGACCGGCGCGGGCAAGAGCACCACGCTGGCCGCGATGATCGACTATCGCAATGCCAACAAAACCGGGCACATTCTCACCCTTGAAGAGCCCATCGAATATCTGTTCTCCAATCGCAAGTCGATTGTCAATCAGCGCGAAGTGGGCATCGACACCGAGTCTTTGGCGGTGGGCCTGAAAAACGCGCTGCGGCAGGCGCCCGACTGCATCATGATTGGCGAAATCCGCGATCAGGCCACGATGAGTGCCGCCCTGCAGTACTCGCTCTCGGGCCATCTCTGCCTGGCCACACTGCACGCCAACAACAGCTATCAGGCGCTCAATCGCATTGTGGGCTTCTATCCCATGGATCAGCGCGCCGCGTTGTTCAACGACATGGCCTCGGGCCTGCGGGGCATTGTGTCGCAACGGCTCCTGCGGGCGACCGCCGGAGGGCTGACGCCCGCTGTGGAAATCATGCTCAACACCCAGCTCGTTCGCGAGTTGATCGAGAAGGGCGACTTTTCCGGTGTCAAGGAAGCGTTGGAAAAGTCCATGGCCGAAGGCTCGCAGACCTTCGAGCAGGCGCTGGCCGCCATGGTGATCGACGGCGTGGTCAGCCGCGAAGAAGCGCTGACCTACGCCGATTCGCCGACCAATCTGCTCTGGCGTCTGGAAAACGACTCGACGCTGCGCAAGCAGGCGGCGCCCGCCGAGGCAATCGAGGACGATACGCCCTCATTCACTGAAATCACCCTCGACCTGGACTCGCCGCGCTGAAGGCGAGGCCGGGCGCTCCCCATTTGCCGCATGTCTCCCACTCAATCCCTGGTCCATGACCTGATTTCCCGCCATTCCATCACTCCGCAAGACGAAGGTTGTCAGCAGGTGCTGCGCGACCGTTTGCAAGCGCTGGGCTTTGTCTGCGAAACGGTGGAAAGCGGCCCGCCCGACTTTCGCGTGACCAATCTTTGGGCGCTGCGCCCGGGTTCCAAGGCGGATGCCGCCGTGCTCGTGTTTGCCGGTCATACCGACGTCGTGCCCACCGGGCCGCTGGATCAGTGGCAAAGTCCGCCGTTCACCCCGACGGTGCGCGATGGCAAGCTGTATGGCCGCGGAGCCGCAGACATGAAAACCTCGCTGGCCGCCATGGTGGTGGCGGTGGAGGAGTTTCTGGCGGCGCATCCCCAACCGAGCCATGCGATCGCCTTTTTGCTCACCAGCGACGAGGAAGGCCCGGCGCGCGATGGCACGGTCAAGGTGTGCGAGCTGCTGGCGGCGCGCGGCCAGCGTCTGGACTGGTGTATCGTGGGCGAGCCCACCTCCACCGCGAAGCTGGGCGACGTGATCAAGAACGGGCGGCGCGGTTCGCTCTCCGGTCGGCTCACGGTGCGTGGCGTGCAGGGGCATATCGCCTATCCGCATCTGGCGAAAAACCCCATTCATCTCGCCGCGCCCGCCCTGGCCGAGCTGGCGGCTCTCACCTGGGATGCAGGCAACGCCTACTTCCCGCCGACTTCCTGGCAGATGTCCAATATTCATGCGGGTACCGGGGCGACCAATGTCATTCCGGGCGAACTGGTGGTGGATTTCAACTTTCGTTTTTCCACCGAGTCCACGCCCGATCAGCTCAAGCAGCGCGTCCACGCCACCCTCGACCGCCACGCGCTGAACTACACGCTCGACTGGACGCTGGGCGGCGAACCCTTCCTGACGGCGCCCGGCGCGCTCTCCGCCGCGCTGCAATCGGCCATTCATGCCGAGACCGGCATCGCGGCCGAGCTGTCCACCACCGGGGGCACCTCCGACGGCCGCTTCATCGCCAAGATCTGCCCGCAAGTCGTCGAGTTCGGGCCGGTGAATGCCAGCATTCACAAGATCGACGAATGGGTCGAAGTAGACGCCATCGACCCGCTCAAAAATATCTATCGCCGCACCCTCGAGGCCTTGGTGGCATGACGCCGCCGGAGCAACGAACCGGGGCGATTTCAGCCGCTCGTACCTTGGGCGCCGCCTGGGCGCTTGCGGCTCAGGCGCTGCAAGCCGCTGATCTCGACTACGGACATGGCTGCGCCAGCGCAGAAGACGAGGCCGCCTGGCTGGTGCTGCACGCCGCGGGCTTGCCTGCGAGCGAGGCCGGTGATTTTGCTACTTACGCCCATCAATCCCTGACCGCGCAGCAGGCGCTTCAGATCGAGACGGTGACGGCGCAACGCATCGCCACCCGACAGCCCCTGGCCTATCTGCTGGGCGAGGCGTGGCTGGTGGGCTTGCGTTTCGTGGTCGATCCGCGCGTCATCGTGCCGCGATCTTTCATTGCCGAATTGCTCGATGAAGGCGCGCTCGATCCCTGGCTGACTGAACCGCCTCACCGCGTGCTCGATATGTGCACCGGCTCTGGTTGCCTGGCCATTCTGGCCGCGCTCGTCTGGAACGATGCGCAGGTGGACGCCGTCGATCTTTCTGCCGACGCGCTGGCTGTAGCCGAGATCAACCGCGAGTCGCAGCCCTACGACTTGGTGCTGTGCAACCCGCCGTATGTGCCGGCCGCCAGCATGCGGGCCCTGCCCGAGGAATATCGCCATGAGCCGGAGATGGCACTGGCGGGCGGTGCGGACGGCATGGATCTGGTCCGGCGTTTTCTGCGCGACGCGCCCGCGCACCTTTCAGCGCGGGGCATCGTGGTGCTCGAAGTCGGCAACGAGCGTGCCGCCTTCGAAGCTGCATTCCCGCATTTGCCCGCGATCTGGCTGGAGACCGAACTGCATGCCGAAGGCGTCTGCGTGCTGACGGCGGACGATTTGCGACTCGCCTTCGCGCCCGGAGCGGGAGCATGATCCGGCTCACCGACATCGTCTTGCGCCGCGGCATTCAGGTGGTGCTCGATCACGCCAGCCTGACCCTGCACCCCGGCGACAAGGTCGGCCTGGTGGGGGTGAACGGCGCGGGGAAAACGTCTTTGTTCGCCTTGCTGCTCGGCGGCCTGCATGAAGATGCGGGCAAGCTGGAAAAGCCGGCGAACTGGCGCCTGGCCACGGTGGCGCAAGACGTTCCCGACTCCGACGGCACCGCGACCGATTTCGTGCTGCAAGGCGATGTGGCCCTGCAAGCCGCGCAGCAGGCGCTGCAGGCCGCCATGGCCGCGCCCGAACATGACGAAGCCTCGGGTCATGCCCTGGCCGAAGCGCAGCATGCGTTTGAACTGGCCGACGGCTACACTGCCCGCGCCCGCGCCGAAGCCTTGCTGCTCGGCCTGGGGTTCAGCATGGCCGAGTTGCGCAAGCCGGTGATGCAGTTCTCCGGCGGTTGGCGTATGCGGCTGGCCTTGGCGCAGGCGCTGTTCGCGCCCAGCGACTGCCTGCTGCTCGACGAGCCGACCAATCACCTCGACCTGGACGCCCTGGTCTGGCTGGAGCAATGGCTGGCGCGCTATCCCGGTCTGCTGCTGGTCATTTCGCACGACCGCGAATTTCTCGACGCGGTGTGCCGCGTCACCGTGCATCTCGACGGCGGCAAGCTCACCCGCTACGGCGGCAATTACACCCTGTTCGAAGAGCAGCGCGCCGAAAAACTCATGCAGCAGCAAGCGGCGTTTGCCCGCCAGCAGCAAGACATCGCGCGGCTGACGCGCTTTGTCGAACGCTTCCGCGCCAAAGCGACCAAGGCGCGGCAGGCGCAGAGCCGCATGAAAGCGCTCGAGCGCATGGAGCGGCTGGCGCCGGTCTATCTGAGCGGGGCGCTGCGCATTGAACTGCTGGAGCCGCTGAGCCTGCCGCAGCAGTTGCTCACCTTGAGCGAGGCCGATTGCGGCTACGGCGATCCGCCGGTGTTGCGCTCGGTGGCGCGCGACATCACCGGTGGGCTGCGCATCGGCATTCTGGGGGCGAACGGGCAGGGCAAGTCCACGCTGGTGAAAACGCTGGCCGGGGTGTTGCCACTGCGGGCCGGGCACCGCCGAGAAGGCAAAGGGTTGGTGATCGGCTACTTCGCGCAGCAGGAAGTGGATGTGCTGCGGCTGGATGAGTCGCCGCTGCAGCACATGCAGCATCTGGCGCGCGACATCGCCCCCAACACCACGGAGCAGGAATGGCGCAACTGGCTCGGACGCTATCAGTTCGACGGCGACATGATGACCCGCGCCTGCGGCAGCTTTTCCGGCGGCGAAAAAGCGCGGCTGGCGCTGGCCCTGGTGATCTGGCGCAAACCCAATCTGCTGCTGCTCGACGAGCCGACCAACCACCTCGATCTCCCCACCCGCGAAGCGCTCGCCATGGCCTTGCAGGACTTCGCGGGCACCGTGCTGCTGGTGTCGCACGACCGGGCCTTGCTGCGCGCCACCTGCGACGCTTTCTGGCTGGTGGCCGACGGTCAGGTTCGAGATTTCGACGGCAGTCTCGACGACTATCAGCAATGGGCGCTCTCGCGCACCGCGCAGCGGCAAAGCGCGGCGCAAGACAAGCCGAAGCCGCCCGGCACCGCCGCAGACGAACCCTTGCCCGCCGCCGACCGCAAAGAAGCGCGCCGCCAGCAGGCCGAGCAGCGGCAGCAGCGCGCGCAACAGCTCAAGCCGGTCAAGGCCGAGTTCACTCGGGTCGAACAAGAGCTGCGTCAGCTCGAAGCCGAGCGCACCGCTATCGAGGCCGCGCTGGCGCACCCGGATACGCCAGCCGCCGAACGGGTGGAGCAGGGGCGGCGGCATCACGCCCTGGTCGAGTGCATTGGCGCGCTGGAAGAGCGCTGGCTCGAACTGGGCGAACAGCTGGAGTCTTTGCAATCGGTTTGAGAGCCCCCAGACCTGCCGCTTTCGCGCCAGGCCCCCCGAGGGGGATGAGGCCCGCGGCTCCAAGCTGCCCTGAGGCAGCTTGGACGGAGCCGAATCAGAGCGGCTTGCAAGCCGCGAGGCGGAGAAAACTTGGGACGGCCCTACGTTTTCTCATGCGCGCCCGCCGCGAAATTTGATCCATGCTGATATGCGAACGTTTCTATCCGAGTAAATTACTCGGTTGTTCATTCACCTCAGCGCTGACCTGTCTGCGCGCCATCCCGGAGTTCCCATGAAACAAACCCTGCTGCAGGAAAAATATCCCGTTTACGTTGCCGAAGTTTCCAAATCCGAAACGCGTTACACCACGGTCGATGAAGTGGTGGCGTATTTCAAGGAAAAGATCGCGGCCAACCCCAAGGTGAAATTCATCGCCGTGTTCGACCATTTCGAACACACCACCAACATCGGCGGCACCATTGCGCCGGAGATCAAAGCCGCAGCCGAAGTGATTTTCTGCTTCGGCATCGCGCTGCCCAACCCCATGGTGCTGGCGGTGCGTCCCCGTTCCATCGGCATTGCCGATATGGGCGACAAGTTTGTAGTCACCTTCCTCGAAGCGCCGATGGCTCCTGCCAACGAAGCCATGGAAGCCTGGACCAAGGGCCTGCACAACAAAGATTGATGCCGGCTCCGGCCCTTTCAGTCTGACCAAGGCGCCGCGCGACTGCGAAGTCCGCGGCGTTTTTTTGTGTGCCGAAAAACTACCCTGGAGCCCTGCGAGCAGCGCGCCACAACAGCACGGCAAAGCAGCTTGCCGCGATCGCCAATCCCGTGGTGTTGCCCATCCAGAATCCGGCGGCGCCTTGCAGCGCGGGCGGGGTGATACCTAGCGTGTTGAATCCCAGCAGATAGCCGCCCCCCAGGCCGACGCCCCATAGCGACAGCGCGTACAACATACTGGGCAGCAGAGCGATGTGATATGAGCGCAGGATGAAGGCGCTGGTGGACTGCACCGCGTCGAACACCTGATAGAGCGCGATGAACAGGAAAAGGTGATAAGCCACGGCCTGCACCTGCGGGTCGGAGGTGTACCAGCCGATGATGCGCCCGCGTTCCAGCCAGACGACCAGACCGATGATGACGGAGAGCAACGCAGCAGCCCCCACGCCGCTCCAGGCCGTGTGCCGCGCGGCCCGGGTATGGCCGGCGCCCAGATGCTGGGCCACTACCGAGCCCGTAGCGATGGAAATGGACAGCGGCAACATATAGAGCACGGTGGCGAAGTTGGCGGTGATCTGGTGGGCCGCCAGCACGGTGTCTCCCAGCCGTGCGATGAACAGCGCCATGAAGGTGAAGGCCGACACTTCGACCAGCAGGCTCAAGCCGATCGGCCCGCCCAGACGCAGCAGATGGGCTTGCGCCTTCCAGTTTGGCCACTCCCAGCGCGAGAGGGCGGCATAGGGGCGCAGCGCGGCGCTGTAGCGGTGCTGCAGCAGCGCCACGGCAAGCAGCCCATATTGAGTCAGCACGGTGGCGGCGGCGCAGCCCTGCGCGCCCAGCGGCGTCATGCCATGCAGGCCAAATTGCCCGGGCAGTAGAAACACGGCATTGAGCAACAGCTTGACGCCCAGGCCCCCGATCTGCAGCGCGGCGGTGAGCAAGGGGCGCGAAATGGCTTGGCTGAGCGCGGCGTGCACCCGAAAGGCGAGAGCCGCCGGTAGGCCGAGGGCGAGAATCGCCAGATAGCGATCAACCGTCGCATCGCGCGCCTGCCCGGTCAACGCCAGCAGTGGCTGCGGCCAGAGCAGCACCGCGATGCCCAGAGCGCAAAGACCTCCGGCCAGCCAGAGTCCCTGGCGGAAACTGGCCCCCACCGCGTCGGGCTGACCCGCTCCGAATCCGCGCCCGAGCGTGGGCAAGAGGGATTGGGTGACTCCGGAGAGCGAGACGAATAAGGTGATGTAAATTGCCTGCCCGATGGACAGAGTGGCCAGACTGGCCGTGGAGGCGAAGTGCCCCAGCATCACCGTATCGGCCACACCGAAGCCGATGACGGCAAGCTGGCCAATGAGCACACTCACCGCCAGTCGCAACAGGTTGCGCAGAGGACGCATGGGAAACGGCTCAGGGGCGTGAAGGCGCGAGACGTTGGTACAGATAGAGCGTGCCGCCGCGATCCCCCGGACGGCCGCCGCGCCAGATCGGACGCCACTGCGACGCAGGCAGCGGCGCGCGGGCGCCTAGCGCATAGGTGCATTGCGCCGTGCGCGAGGCGGAGAAATCGAGTCGGCTCCAGTAGCCGATCAGCGCCTGCGTGGTCAGATCGATGGCCACAGGCTGCAGGCAGGGCGAGCCGACCTGCATCGATAGCGCGCTGGCGCTCTGCACCGCATGCGCGACCTCGCGCCCCACGTTGCGGTAGGTGCTCGCATAGTTCAGAACCGGCATCCACAAGCTGCCCACCAGCACCCAGGCGAGGGTCACGCCGCTGGCCGACAACACCATGCCCTTCCACAAGGGGTGACGGTGGCGGCCGGTACGCCAAACAACCACCGCACCCCAGGCCAGAGTGGCGAACAGCGAGATCGCCAGGGCGACGGGGTCGAGACTGAATTGAAAGCCCGGCGCCAGCCGTGCAATATTGGCGGCCGGCTTGGCCGGCCAGCCGATAAACATGGCCAGCCACATGACCCAGACCACCAAGGCCAGCAGGCTGTAGAACAGCACGGCAAACCAGTCGATCGCTGCCAGGCCCGCGCGGCGCAACACCGGCAGCGCGAATCCCGACAGAATGGCTAGGGGCGGCAGGGCCAACAGAAAAACCTTGTCGTTGTTGCCCAGCGCCAGTGCGCTCAGCAAGGCCAGGGCTGCAAGAGCCCAGGCGGGCCGCAGATGCCAGGCCATCAGGGACTCACGCCAGCGCCACAAACCCCATGCGGCCAGCGGCCAGGCCGGCCAGGTGAACCACAGCCCGATGCGAAAGAAGTTGGCCAGAGTATCCAGATCAGGCCATTTGCCTCGCAGCATCCACCCCATCTGCGATTCGGCCCACAGCGCTGACAACACACCGACCGCCAACGCCAGCATGAGTGCCCAGTTGGCGCGGCGCAGACTGCCCCACAGCACGAGACCGAGCGTAAAACTCAGCAGCAGGGCAAACCATCCCGCCGCCGTCAGCGCCAGACACAGCAAGCCCGTGGCGATCAGACTGGCCGATTTCCAGGGTTTTCGCGGCAGCAGTGATATCCCCAGCAAAACGCCGCTCACCGCGGCGAGTTGCACGACCTGGGTCGAGGCTTCGTGACCGCGCCCCAACAGGCCCAGCGTGGCCAGCAAGGTCAGCAGCACCCCATCGGCAATGGCGCGGGCATAGTCGTTGGGAGTGATGGGCGGACCAAACGCGGGCCGCACCGGTTGGGCGTCGTCGTGGCGGGCGAAGTGAAAGGCGGCGTACCACGTCAGGCTCATGCTCGCCGCTAATGCCAGCATGAACGGCAGCCGCGACGCGAGCACCGGTCCCAGCCAGGAACCCAGGAGTTGTATCGATCCCGCCCCCAGCCAGTGGGCCAGCCAGCCGCCACTGACCGCCTGCCCGTAAAGCGTGGGATGAAACCAGGACGTGAGACCCTGCGCCATCTGCCACATCACCGCAAAACTCAGGCCATCCGTGCGCCAGGGATCGCGACCGATGAATCCCGGAAGAAGGTAGGCCGCACACAGAAGCAGAAGCAGCGGCCGCGACAGTTTGCCCACCGCACCGGGCTGCAGCGAGGGGCGCACCGGCGGTCTGCGGGTCTGTCCGTGAGAAAACGGCGAACTCATGGCGAGTGCGGTGGCGGATGAGAAGGGCGGATGCGTGGGAAACAACAACGGGCAGCCAGGCTGCCCGTTGTGCGGTGAAACTCAGGGGTTGCTGTGTACAACCCCGTGGCGCGAAAGGCGCGCGATGCGCCTCAGGCCTTGCCCGCGGCCTTGGCGAACTTCTGGCGGAACTTCTCGACGCGGCCGCCCAGCGTATCGATGCTCTTTTGTTGGCCGGTATAGAACGGATGGGATTCGGCGCTGGTTTCCACCTTGTACAGGGGAACCTCACGGCCGTCGTCGAGCTTGATGGTTTCGCGGGTCTGCGCGGTGGACGAGATAAGAATCTGCGAACCAGTGGACAGGTCGAGGAAGCAGACTTCGCGGTACTGGGGGTGGATTCCTGATTTCATGGGGGTTCCTTGGGTAACGATCTTGACGATCAAACGCTAGCCGCCGACGCCTGGGCTTGTTGCAAACGAGCGCTGCATACGGCTGTTGCAAACTGTCGGTACTTGGCAAAACGCAACATTGTCGCAGATTTTTCGGGCGATCAACCGCCTCGGCGCATCAGATCGAAGAATTCGGCGTTGTTCTTGGTCTGCTTCATCTTGTCGAGCAGAAATTCCATCGCCTGAATCTCGTCCATGGGATAGAGCAGCTTGCGCAGAATCCAGGCTTTTTGCAGGATTTCGGGCTTGAGCAGCAGTTCCTCGCGGCGTGTGCCCGAGCGGTTGATGAGCATGGCGGGATAAACGCGCTTCTCCGACAGACGGCGATCCAGATGGATTTCCATATTGCCGGTGCCCTTGAATTCTTCGTAGATCACTTCGTCCATGCGGCTGCCGGTATCGACCAGCGCGGTGCCGATGATGGTCAGCGATCCACCCTCTTCGATATTGCGTGCCGCGCCAAAAAAGCGCTTGGGGCGTTGCAGGGCGTTGGCATCGACCCCGCCGGTCAAAATCTTGCCGGAGGTTGGAATGACGGTGTTGTAAGCCCGCGCCAAGCGAGTGATGGAGTCGAGCAGAATGACCACATCTTTTTTCAGTTCCACCAGACGCTTGGCCTTTTCGATCACCATTTCGGCGACCTGCACGTGCCGCACGGCGGGCTCGTCGAAAGTGGAACTGACCACTTCTCCCCGCACCGAGCGCTGCATTTCAGTCACTTCTTCCGGGCGCTCGTCGATCAACAGCACGATGAGCACCACTTCAGGATGATTGTTGGTGATGGCATGCGCAAGCGCCTGCAGCATCACGGTCTTGCCGCTTTTGGGCGGGGCGACCAGCAGACCGCGCTGCCCCTTGCCGATCGGGGCCACGATGTCGATCACACGGCCGATGATGTTCTCTTCCCCCTTGATGTCGCGCTCCAGACGCATGTGCTCCGTGGGGAACAGCGGCGTGAGGTTCTCGAACATGATCTTGTTCTTGTTCTCCTCCGGGGTCACGCCGTTGACGCGGTCGACCTTCACTAAGGCGAAGTAACGCTCGCCATCCTTGGGCACACGCACCTCACCCTCGATGGAGTCGCCAGTGTGCAGATTGAAGCGGCGGATCTGGCTGGGCGAGATGTAGATGTCGTCGGGTGACGCCATATAGCTCGACTCGGGCGCCCGCAGAAAGCCGAAGCCGTCCGGCAGAACTTCAAGGCAGCCGTCGCCGAACACCTGCTCGCCAGTGCGGGCGTGCTTTTTGAGGATGGCAAACATCAGTTCCTGCTTGCGCAGGCGGCTGGCGTTTTCAATCTCGAACGACTGCGCCATTTCAAGCAGCTTGGAGACGTGCGTCGCTTTGAGTTCGGACAGATGCATGATGAAAAACTCGGGAAGGGGAGGCTGCGCAATATCCGTCGTCAGACGGTGCGTGCATCAGAGCAGCACGCGCAAGCAGCTAAAAGAATCGTGAGGGAATGTGGGCCGTGCCAAGGGTGCACGGCGGGGTGTCACGGCGATTGAATTGCCTGGCGCGGCGGTTCAACCTGAGTGTTGCGCGGTGCGATGCTTGAGGATTGCGAACTGCACCGCGCGATAAAAAATTATAGATGGGCGTCGACGAAAGCCGTCAATTGGGACTTGGAGGCGGCGCCCACTTTGTTGCCAGCCAGTTCGCCGTTCTTGAACAGCAGCAGGGTGGGAATGCCACGAATGCCGAACTTGGCGGGGATGCTGCGGTTCTCGTCCACATTGACCTTCATGATGGCGAGCTTGCCCTGGTATTCGCTGGCCATCTCGTCGAGCGTGGGCGCAATCATGCGGCAAGGCCCGCACCACTCGGCCCAGAAGTCCACGAGAACGGGAACGCCGGACTTCAGCACGTCTTGCTCGAAATCAGCGTCATTGGTGTGTTTGATCAGTTCGCTAGCCATGGTCACCTCGATAGAAAGATTTGATGGGGATTTTGACACAAGTTGCCGCTGTGGCGCTGAACGCGTGTGGTGGTTACGGAATCAGCGCTGCGACAAAAAGCCTTTGGGTTGCCGATGAACAAGCGCGCATCAGACGCAGCGGGCAGGCAAGGGTGTTGGGGTGACGAGCCGTTCCCCCGGCACTCACGGTAAACGGCTGTGGCTGCTCCGTTCCCGACCTGACCAAGTTCACCGCGCCGCGATGCGAGGCGGCCCGTCAATTGGTATTGTAGGGGTAATCGCAGGGCCATCACTGCAGCGCGTGTAGCGGGGCGCTGAGTCAATCGCCCGTTTCTTCCATCAACGCCCGCGCCTGGGCGATTTGGCCGCGATAGGCGTCGAAAATCTTGCGCAGTGCGGTCTGCATGTCGGCCTCGGGCGCCCAGTCGAGGTCGCGCATGGTGTTGGTGATTTTGGGCACGCGGTTCTGCACGTCCTGATAACCCGCGCCGTAATACGCGCCCGAGCTGGTTTCCACCACCTTCACGTTTTTGGCCGATTCGGCGTATTCGGGCATGTCGGCAGCCAGGCGCAGCATCATGTCGGCGAGTTCGCGCACCGAATGATTGTTGGCAGGATTGCCGATGTTGTAGATCTGACCGCTGGCCACACCGTTCTTGTTTTCGATGATTTTCATCAGCGCGTCGATGCCGTCGTCAATGTCGGTAAAGGCGCGTTTCTGGTGACCGCCATCGACCAGGCTGATGGTTTCGCCGCGCACGATGTGGCCCAAGAACTGGGTGACGACGCGGGAGCTGCCTTCCTTCGCCGAAAAAATATTGTCCAGTCCGGCGCCAATCCAGTTGAACGGGCGGAACAGGGTGTAGTTCAGGCCGTCCTGCTGGCCGTAACCGGCGATGACGCGATCCATCAACTGCTTGGAGCAGGCGTAGATCCAGCGCGGTTTGTTGATCGGGCCGTAGACCAGCGGCGAGTTCTCGGGATCGAATTCGGCATCTCCGCTCATGCCGTACACCTCGGAGGTGGACGGGAACACCAGATGCTTCTTGTGTTTCACCGCAGCGCGCACGATGGGCAGATTGGCCTCGAAGTCGAGCTCGAACACCCGCAGCGGCGCCTTCACATAAGTCGCCGGCGTGGCGATGGCCACCAAGGGCAGGATCACGTCGCATTTGCGCACGTGGTATTCGATCCACTCCTTGTTGATGGTGATGTCGCCTTCGAAAAACTTGAAGCGCTTGTTGGCGGTGAGGTCTTCCACGCGGTCGGCGTTCATGTCCATGCCGTACACCTGCCAGTCGGTGGTGGCGAGGATGCGCATGGAGAGATGATGACCGATGAAACCGTTGACGCCGAGGATGAGGACTTTTTTCATGATTGCTGTGTTGCGAGTTCCGAAATTTGTAGATCGTTCAGGGGAAAGCCAGGTTGGTCGGCATCCCATAGTTCGACGATGTGGAGTGCACCGCCATCGCCGGTTCGGGCCAGGAGTTGCCCCTCTGCGATATGCAGGCCGACCGCACTTTTGTCGGCGATTCGCGCACGCAGTGATGGTGATGCGATGCGGGCGCGCGCCACGATGAAACGCCGGCCCAGGTGATCGAAAAATGCGCCGGGGTAGGGCGGGGCCACGGCGCGGACGAGGTTGTAAACCGATTGCGCTGACTGGTTCCAGTCGATGCGACCGTCTTCGGGCTTGCGACCGCCAAAATAACTGCCGACGGACAGATCGTTGCGGCGACGCGGCACTTCCCCGCGCATCAACTGCGGCAGGACGTTCCACAGCGCGATTTCGGCGGCCACGGTGAGCTTGTCGAACACCTCCTTGGCGGTGTCGTCAGGCAGGATGGGTACGGCCTGCTGCGCGACGATGTCGCCCGCATCCGGCTTGGCTTCCATCAGATGCAGCGTGGCGCCGGTCTCGGTTTCG
The DNA here is from genome assembly GCF_002282795.1 of Thiomonas sp. 13-64-67. NCBI lineage: Bacteria > Pseudomonadati > Pseudomonadota > Betaproteobacteria > Burkholderiales > Thiomonas > Thiomonas sp. 13-64-67. Next base: position 118,119 of record NZ_NCKP01000001.1, on the reverse strand, counting down.
CCGTGCAGCACGGCCCAGTTCACCGGAACCCGGCCGCGGTATTTGGGCAGCAGCGAGCCGTGCATATTGAGCGCGGCGATTTTTGCTGCGGCCAGCAACCGCGCGGGTAGCATGCGGCGGAAGTAGAAGGAAAACAGATAGTCGGGCGAAAGCGCCGCGACCCGGTCGATCAGCGCCGCGTCAACTACGTCGTCCACATAGACCACGGGAATGCCGGCTTCTGCCGCCACGTCGGCCACGCGATCGAACCACAGGGTTTCGGTCGGGCTGTCCGGGTGGGTGACGACCAGTTGCACCTGCACACCCCGCGCGAGCAGCGTTTTGAGGCAGCGCACGCCGACGTTGTGATAGGCGAAGACGACGGCGTTCACGGCAGCGGGGCGGGGGTTTGTTGCGCGGCGTTGGCCGCCTGCGCGATATGCGGCACGAACACGCCGGGCTCGGGGGGCAGATCCTGCAACACGGCCTGCACCAGATAACGCGGACGTCCGCGCACCTGCTCATAAATGCGGCCGATGTATTCCCCCAGCAGGCCGATGCTGAACAGCACCACGCCGAGCAGGAAGAAGGTAATGGCGAACAGGGTGAATACCCCCTGTACCTGCGAACCTTCAACGAAGCGCTGCACCATGAGGTAGAGAAACAGCGCGCCGGAAGCGAGCGCCAGCAAAATGCCCGAGTAAGACATGAGCTGCAGCGGCACCAGAGAAAACCCGGTGACCAGATCGAAGTTCAGGCGGATGAGCTTGAACAGCGAATACTTGGAGTCTCCAGCCTGCCGCTCTTCGTGCGCCACTTCGATTTCGGTGGGTTTGAGCGCGAAGGTGTAGGCCAGCGCAGGCACGAAGGTGTTGGACTCGGTGCAACGGTTGACGGTATCGACCACGTCGCGGCCATAGGCGCGCAACATGCAGCCCTGGTCGGTCATGCGCACGCTGGTGATTTTTTCGCGCGTCCAGTTCATCGCGCGGCTGGCATAGCGGCGAAACCGGCTGTCCTGGCGCATGCGGCGAATGGTGCCGACATAGTCGTAGCCCTCGCGCATTTTGGCGACGAGTTTGCCGATCTCTTCGGGCGGGTTCTGCAGGTCGGCGTCGAGGGTGACGACGATAGGCGCGCGGGTGTGCTCGAAGCCCGCGAGGATGGCCATGTGCTGACCGTAGTTGCCGTTGAACAGCACCACTCGAGTGACATCCGGGCGCAGACGTTGCTGCGCGGCCAGCAGCGCGGCCGAGCGGTCGCGGCTGCCGTCGTTGACGAACAGAATTTCGTAGGGCTCGTTCAGCGCATCGAGAGCGGGGTAGAGGCGGGCGAACAGCGCGGCGAGTCCGGCCTCTTCGTTGTAGACGGGAACGACCACCGAAACGGCGGGGTGAGCATGCAGAGTCATAGGCCGAATTGTCGCAGCACGGCGTCGAGGGCGTCAGTTACCCGGGTCACATCGCTGTCTTGCATCCCAGGAAAAAGCGGCAAGGTGAGAATGGAAGCGCCCACGGTTTCGGCGTGTGGAAAGTCGCCGGGTTTGAAGCCGCGCTCGCGGTATAGGCTGAACAGGTGGATGGGCGGATAGTGCACGCCGGTGGTGATGCCGCGGTCTTTGAGCGCCTGCATCAGGGCGGCGCGTTGCACTTGCGGCGGCGGCACGATCTGGAACATATGCCAGTTGCTCTGAATGAAATCACGCGGCGGCAGTTGCACGCCCCTGGCCTCGACGCCCAGCGCATCGAAGGCGGCGAAATAGCGCTGCGCCAGATCTCGGCGGCGGGCGTTGAAGCGTTCGATGTGCTGTAACTGCCCCCAGCCCACGCGCGCGGCCACATCGGTGAGATTGGACTTGCCGCCCACTACATCGACGTCCATGCCGTCCAGGCCGCTGCGCTGCACACCTTGCAGGCGCAGGCGGCGGGCCAGATCGACGTCGGCGTCGGCCGGAAGCACCAGACAGCCGCCCTCGATGGAGGTGATGTTCTTGTTCGGATGGAAGCTGAACGAGGCAAAGTCGCCAAAGCTGCCGATGCGCTGGTGTTTCCACAGACTGCCGATGGCCTGCGCTGCGTCTTCGATGACGCGTAGACCGTGGCGGGCGGCGATGGCATAGATCGCATCCAGGTCGGCGGGCAAGCCGGCGAGGTGAACGGGCAGGATCGCCCGGGTGCGCGCCGTGATGGCCGCTTCGATGCGGTTGGCGTCGATATTGCGGGTGGCGGGATCGATGTCGACAAAAACCGGCGTGGCGCCCACCGCCAGGACCACATTGCTCGTCGCCACCCAGGACAGCGGCGTGGTGATGACTTCATCGCCCGGGCCGACGCCCAGCAGCCTGAGCGCGATCTCCATGGTGACGGTGCCGGAGGAATAGGCGAGCACCGGGCGTCCGCCGAAGTAATCGGACAGTGCCTGCTCGAAGCGAGCGCACCAGGGGCCGGTGGTGATCCACCCCGAACGCAGCACTTCGACGACACCGGCAATGGTGTCTTCGTCGATGTCCGGGCGGGTGAAGGGAAGAATGTCTTGCGGATTCATACAGTTGAATTCAGGCTCGGGCGACGATGATGACGCCCACGATGATGACGGCAATGCCGACGAGTTTCTGCGCGGTGAGCGCTTCGCCGAACAGCCACCACGCGGCAAAGGCGGTCACCACATAGCCGAGCGACAGCATGGGATAGGCGATGGAGACCTGCACCCGGGTGAGCGCCAGGATCCACACTACGACGGAGACCGCGTAGAACGTCAACCCCAGCAGAATCTGCCATTGCAGGGCGAAGTGCAGCCCGGCGTGCCAGATATTGCTCGCGGTGAAGCTGAAGCGCCCCACGGTTTCGGCCCCAGATTTGATGAGCAACTGCGCCGCCGCGTTGAGCAGCACGCCGGTGAGCACCAGGCCAAAGGCGACCGTGCTCATTGCTGGGCTCCGGCTTCAGCTTGCGGGGAAACCAGCGACGGCCCTGCGTTCCAGTCTGCGGGCAGCCGCGCCGCTGCCGCTTGGGCGGCCGCGCCGTAGTCTTGCCCCGGTTTGGCGATGACGACGAAGCGGGAAGTGCGGTAGATCACCGTCATCGGCATATGCAGCGCCTGCAGCGCGGGCAGGGTGGACGGCGACATCAGCGCCAGAGGCTGCTTGTCCTCGTTCCAGCGCCGGGCGAAATCGGCGTAGGTCGGCACCCACAGACCGGGCTGCTGCGTAATGCCGAAATGCAGCTCGCCCTGATACTCGACCAAGGTGACGGTGCGGTCGAGGTAAAAGGGCAAGGTCTGGTCATAAGTGCCGACGGCGTAGAACGGCTGACCCGGCAGAATCCAGGGCCGGATGGCGTGGACCACATCCTTGGTCGATGCGGTGCGGCCCAGAATCTGGAACTGCTGAATGCCCAGCGAGAACCCCAGCGTCATCGCCACGCTGACCAGCAGCACGGCCGCAGTGCGCCGGCCCTGCGCCTCCCAGCGCCAAGCCACAAGCCCGCTGATCAGCGCCGCCGCTGCGGTGCCTTCGAGCCACCAGCCGAACTGCTGATACAGCGCGCCGGGCGTGGTGGCGTTGCCCAATCGGTGCAACTGCGTGAAGCCGATCACCGCCGCCAGCCCGAGCAGCGCCAGCAGAGCAAACTGCCAGCGCAGCACTCTGGGCCGCGCCCGGTCGAGATAGTCGCCGATCAATAGTGCGATGGCCGGGAAGATGGGCAGGATGTAAGACGGCAGCTTCGATTTGGAGATGCTGAAAAACACAAAAATGAACACCGCCCAAATCACCAGCATGCCTTGTGCATGCAGGGTGCGCCCCTGTGCGCTGCCAAATGCCGCACCGCGCTGCGCGGGCCGCGCCGCGCCGCGCCAGAGGGCGGGAACAAGACTGCCCAGCCAGGGCAGCACGCCCAGGATCAGGATGGGAAAGAAGTACCACCACGGACCGGGACGTTTGAGTTCGCTGGTGAGAAATCGGGTGAACTGCTGATAGATGAAAAAGTAGTCGAAAAACTCGGGATTACGCGCTTGCACCCAGACGAACCAGGGCGCGGCAATAGCCAGAAAAATGAGCAGACCGCTGACGATATATAGCCGCGTCCACAGCTTCCAGTCGCGGTAAATCAGGGTGTAGAGCACCAGCGCGGCGCCGGGCAGCAGAATGCCGATCAGTCCCTTGGACAGCACGGCAAGCGCCATGAAGGCCCAGGTGGCCCACATCCACCAACGGGTCTGGGCGCGACTGGCGCCTGGCCGCTGCGCCAGCAGAAAGGCCATCAAACTCGCGGACATGGTGGCTGCGGTGCCCATGTCCAGCGTGTTGATGTGGCTCATCGCGTTCCAGTAAAACATGCTCGCCAGCACGCCTGCGGCAAACACCCCGGTGCGCCGGTTGAACAGCCGTGTTCCGGCCCAGCCGGTGAACAGCACCGTGAGCAGGCCGGTGAGCCCTGTCCACAGACGCGCCTGCCATTCGCCGAAGCCGAACACTTCATAAGTCATCGCAGTCGCCCAGTATTGCAGCGGCGGTTTTTCGAAGTATTTGAAACCGTCGAGCCGGGGCGTGACCCAGTCGCCCGTCACCACCATTTCCCGCGGAATTTCGGCGTAGCGGCCTTCGTCCGTCGGAACCAGATCGCGCCAGCCCAGCGTGCCCAGCCAAAGAACGACGAGGGCGGCAAACAGCAGCCAGGTCAGGCCGCGGCCGGGGCCGGTGTCTGAATCGGAAAAGTCTTGTGTGGATTGCGACATGGGGCAAGCGTGTTCTGTGCAAGGCTGGAGCCTGGCGGATAGCCGAGCATGGTAACGGGCTGTTCCTTGCACGCCACTGAGGGTCGGTGCTGCAATGCAGAGCAGACGAAACTGAACCGGAGACACCCATGACCTGGCCCACCCATGATGTGACCAATCAAGCCCCGCCCTTGCAGGATTACAACCTGTTCACCGCCGATCCCGCGCTGCGCGAGGCGCTCGCCCGTGCTGGCGGCGGCTGGGCGGAGGAGCAACTCACGCGCCAGGGCGCGGAGCTTGGCGCCGCCGCCAGCTACGAGCAGGGGCGACTGGCCAACCAGAACGCGCCGGTTCTGCGCGCTTTCGATACCAGGGGCTTTCGCCGCGACCAGATCGAGTTTCACCCGGCCTGGCATGCGCTGATGAGCGACATCGCCCGGCGCGGCCTGCACACCGGCCCTTGGGCGCGGCCGCAGCCGGGCGCGCATGTGGCGCGGGCGGCGGGCTTCATTTTGCAAACGCAGATCGAAGCCGGGTCGATGTGTCCCACCACCATGACCTACGGCGCGATTCCCGCGATGTCGCGCGACGCCCTGCTGGCGCGCGACTGGCTGCCTACGCTGATGCGCCCGGAATACGATCCGCGCGATCTGCCTCTGGCGCAAAAACGAGGCGGCCTGATCGGTATGGGCATGACCGAAAAGCAGGGCGGGTCGGACTTGCGCAGCAACACCACCCGCGCCGAACCCGATGGCGCAGGCGGCTACCGCCTGACTGGGCACAAGTGGTTTTTCTCCGCGCCGCAATGCGATGCCCATCTCGTACTGGCGCAGACCGCGGGCGGCCTGAGCTGCTTTTTCGTGCCCCGCTGGGCGCCGGACGGCAGCAAGAACCCGGTGCTGATCCAGCGGCTCAAAGACAAGTTGGGCAACCGTTCCAACGCTTCGTCCGAAGTGGAATTTCAGGGGGCTTGGGGGCATCTGCTCGGCGAAGAAGGGCGCGGCGTGCCGACCATTCTCGAAATGGGCACCTATACCCGGCTGGATTGCGTGCTCGGCACCACCGGGCTGATGCGCCAGGCCCTGAGCCAGGCGGTGCACTACGCGCGGCACCGCCTGGCTTTCGGCGCCGCGCTGATCGACCAGCCGCTGATGCGCAATGTGCTGGCCGACATGGCGCTGGAGGTCGAAGCCGCGATCGCGCTGGCCCTGCGGCTGGCGCAGGCCTTCGACTCGCAGCACGACGAGGCGCAGTTGCTGCTGCGGCGCCTGCTCACGCCGGCGGGCAAGTTTCGCATCTGCAAACGCGGCGCCGAACTCGCCGCCGAGGCGATGGAGGTGCTGGGCGGCAACGGCTATGTCGAAAACGACGTGCAGGCGCGCATCTACCGCGAGATGCCGGTGAACTCCATCTGGGAAGGTTCGGGCAATGTGATGTGCTTGGACGTGCTGCGCGCTCTGGGCAAAAACCCGCGCACCGCCGACGCCCTGATGGCTGAACTCGCCCCGGCGCAGGGGCGCAACGCCCATTTCGACGCGCACCTGCAGCGCTTCTCGGCGGCTCTGCGAGATACCGACGCGCAGCAATCGCGCGCCCGGGCGCTGACACACGACCTCGTGCTGGCTCTGCAGGCCGCTTTGCTGCTGCGGCACGCACCGGAGCCGATCGCCCAGGCCTTCTGCGCATCCCGGCTCGGGGGTGAGTGGGGTGGGGGCTTCGGCACCTTGAGTAAGGCGACGGATTTCGATCTGCTGCTCAGTCGGGCGCTGCAAACGGCGTGAGCAGAGATCTCAAGAAGCTCGCCGGGCCGCCCCTAGAGCTTCTTGCCCCTTGAGGGGAGAGCTGAGCGAAGCGAAGGTTTTCGGGGTGGTCTCAATTCAAAATACGGAACTTGATCGGCACTAGCACCCAGGATGCGACCGACTGACCGTTGCGCGTGGCGGCCACAAAGCGCCATTGCGCCACGGTGGTTTCGGCGGCTTCGTCCAGCCGCGAATAGCCGCTGGACGACATGAGCTTGATCTGCAGCGGGCGCCCATTCGGGCCAACCTGCACCTTGAGCAGGGCCGTGCCCTCCTCACCCAATTGGCGCGACAGCCGGGGATAAGGCGGCGGCGGATTGTCGAGATACTCAGCCTTGTACGAGGCCGCAGTCTCCACGACGGGCTCGGGCGCAGCGGAGGCCGCCGCCGCGGGGCGGGGCGGGTTGGGCGCCGCTATGGACGTGGCGACCTGCGGGGCCGCACTGGGCGCGGCAGTTTTCGCCGGGAGGTCGGGGGCAGGAGGGACCGCAGGCGCTACGGTCGGCTCGATCGACGGCGTGTTCGCGCGTGGCAACACTGGCTTCGGCGGCTGCGGGCGCTGGGATATCGTTGGAATCTGCGAGGTCGGATGCGGCGGAGCGGGTCGGGTGAAGTGCTTTTTCGGGGGGGCGGGCTGCGTTTTTTCGGGTGGCGGCACGACCGCTGTCGCCTGGGGTGGCGCAGGGGGCCGCGCGGCAGGCAGCGGCGCTTTCTGCAAGGTGATCCATTCAATCCGCTGTTCTGGCTTGTTGGGCGCCTGGGTGGGCGTGAACACCAGCCAGGCGAGCAGCAAGGCGTGCGCGAGCAGAACGCCGAACGCGAGGGCGAGCAGAGGGATGGGCCGAGGCGGGGGCGTCAGAGAGGGAAGGGTATTCATTACGGCAAGTCGGCGTGTCCGGGCGCTTTGAGCGGCCCCTGGGCCGGGCTAGGCCCAGCCCGCCCCCCGTGGGGGTCAAGGGAACTTGGGGCGGCCCAGCGTTTCCTTGAGACGCTGCGCAGACAAACCTCATGAATATAATCTGACAAATTTTGTGCGCCTGAAGTGTTGCCGCCCTGCGGTGACCCCCAAGGGGCGTGATGTTCGGGCAAATTGGCCTCACAGCTATTTGCGCGCCGCGCCCCAGATTGTCGGCCAGGCTGGCGATCCATTCCAATATCCGGGCGCTCACCGGAGAATTCTCATGCTGTCCATGCTGCCCAAAGCCGTTCTGGTTCTCGCCGACGGCTCGATCTTTCGCGGCCTCTCCATTGGCGCGAGTGGACAGACGGTTGGCGAAGTGGTGTTCAACACCGCGATGACCGGCTATCAGGAAATCCTGACCGATCCCAGCTACTGCCGCCAGATCGTCACCCTGACTTATCCGCATATCGGCAACGTCGGCGCCAACGCACAGGACGTGGAAGCGGCCCAGGTGCATGCCGCCGGGCTGATCATCAAGGATCTGCCGCTGCAGATGTCGAACTATCGCGGCGAACAGACGCTCGACGCCTATCTGCGTCAAAACGGGACGGTCGCCATCGCCGGCATCGACACCCGCAGGCTGACGCGCCACTTGCGCACCGAGGGCGCGCAGAGCGGCTGCGTCATTGGGCTGGAGGCGGGGCAAGACATCACCGATACCGTGATTCAGACGGCGCTCGATGGCGCGCGCGGCTTTGCCGGTCTGGCCGGAATGGATCTGGCCCGCGTCGTCACCACGCCGCAACCCTACGAGTGGACGCAGACCGACTGGTCGCTGGAGCGAGGTTATGGCGAAATGGCCCAACCCCTGCGTCATGTCGTGGCCTACGACTTCGGCGTGAAGTTCAACATCCTGCGCCTGCTGGCGGCACGCGGCTGCCGCGTCACCGTGGTGCCCGCGCAAACCTCTGCCGCTGACGTGCTGGCGCTGCGGCCCAACGGCGTGTTCCTCTCCAACGGCCCGGGCGACCCCGAACCCTGCGATTACGCCATTGCCGCGACCCAGAGCATCATCGCCGCCGACATGCCGACCTTCGGCATTTGCCTCGGTCATCAGATCATGGGGCTGGCCGCTGGCGGCAAGAGCTTCAAGATGAAATTCGGCCATCACGGCGCCAATCACCCGGTCAAAGACCTCGATAGCGGCCGCGTGTCCATCACCAGCCAGAACCACGGTTTTGCGGTAGACGCGGCCAGCCTGCCCGACACCGTGCGCACCACGCATGTCTCGCTGTTCGACGGCACGCTGCAAGGGCTGGCCTGGAAAAACAAACCGGCATTCTGCTTTCAGGGCCACCCGGAAGCTAGTCCCGGGCCGCATGACATCGGTTACCTGTTCGACCGTTTTGTCGCTCTGATGGATCGCGCCTGAGACTGCCCATGGATCACATGTTCGGCGTCGTCAATCTGTGGACCTATGTGCTCGGGGTGATCTTCATCGTCCTGCTGCCGGGGCCGAACTCGCTCTATGTGCTGAGTGTTGCGGCGCAGCGCGGGGTGCGCCAAGGCTATCGGGGCGCGTTCGGGGTGTTTCTGGGCGACACGGTGTTGATGGTGCTGGCCGCAGCCGGGGCAGCCTCGTTGCTGGAAACCAATCTGGCCCTGTATCACCTGGTTCAGGCGGCGGGAGCGCTGTATTTGGGTTGGCTGGGCATCAATATGCTGCGCGCGGCCTGGAAGCGCTGGCATACGCCTGACACCGGCCTGCATGCCCAGGCGCCGCAGCCTCATGCCCACCCCGCGCAGGCCGGAAAGAGGCTGGAAAACCCGTTTCAAAAAGCCTTGTTCATCAGTCTGCTCAACCCCAAGGCGATTTTGTTTTTTGTGTCGTTTTTCATCCAGTTCGTCGATCCGCATTACCCGCATCCGGCACTGTCGTTTCTGCTGCTGGGCCTTATCGTCCAGTTCTTCAGCCTGCTCTATCTGTCGGTGCTGATCTTTGGCGGCGTGCGTGTGGCGGATGCCTTCCGCCGCCGCCGACGCCTTTCCGCGCTGACGATGGGCGCGACCGGGGCCGGATTTTTTGGCTTCGGCGTGAAACTGGCGCTGGCGGCTACCGCAAGAACACACTGATTTTTCACCTGATTCAACCGCATAAAGAGACTCGCCCATGCCCAAGCGCAGCGACATTAAAAGCATTCTGATCATCGGGGCCGGCCCCATCGTCATCGGCCAGGCCTGCGAGTTCGACTACTCCGGCGCCCAGGCCTGCAAGGCGCTGCGCGAAGAGGGCTACAAGGTCATTCTGGTCAACAGCAATCCGGCGACCATCATGACCGACCCGGAAACGGCCGATGTCACCTATATCGAGCCCATCACCTGGCAGGTGGTCGAGACCATCATCGAGAAAGAACGGCCCGACGCCATCCTGCCGACCATGGGCGGGCAGACCGCGCTGAACTGCGCGCTCGATCTGCACCGCAACGGGGTGCTAGGCAAGTACGGGGTGGAACTGATCGGCGCCAAGCCCGCAGCCATCGACATGGCCGAAGACCGTCAGAAGTTCAAGCAGGCCATGACGCGCATCGGTCTGGGTTCGGCGCGTTCGGGCATTGCGCATACCCTCGAAGAAGCCTGGGGCGTGCAGAAGACCATTGGATTTCCGGTCATCATCCGACCCAGCTTCACCCTGGGCGGAACTGGGGGCGGCATCGCCTACAACCCTGAGGAATTCGAGACCATCTGCAAGCGCGGCATCGAAGCGTCGCCCGACAGCGCCGATAACTGCATCATCGTCTGCTCGATCGAAAACCTCGACCCGATGGGCGTGCACACCGGCGACTCGATCACCGTCGCCCCGGCGCAGACGCTGACCGACAAGGAATACCAGATCATGCGCAACGCCAGCATCGCGGTGCTGCGCGAGATCGGGGTCGATACCGGTGGCTCCAATGTGCAGTTCGCGGTGAATCCCGCTGACGGCCGCCTCATCGTCATCGAGATGAATCCGCGGGTGAGCCGGTCTTCGGCGCTGGCGTCCAAGGCCACGGGCTTTCCGATCGCCAAGATCGCCGCCAAGCTGGCGGTCGGCTACACCCTCGACGAACTGCGTAACGACATCACCGGCGGCGTCACCCCGGCCTCGTTCGAGCCGACCATCGACTACGTGGTCACCAAGGTGCCGCGCTTTGCCTTTGAAAAATTCCCGCAAGCCGACTCACGTCTGACCACGCAGATGAAGTCGGTCGGCGAAGTGATGGCCATGGGCCGCACGTTTCAAGAGAGTTTCCAGAAGGCGCTGCGCGGGCTCGAAGTGGGCGTCGATGGCATGAACGAAAAGACGCAAGACCGCGAGGTGCTGGAGAAGGAGCTGGGCGAGCCCGGCCCCGAGCGCATCTGGTATGTCGGCGACGCGTTCGCGCAGGGCATGAGCCTGGACGAAGTGCACCAGCTCACCCGCATCGACCCGTGGTTTCTGGCGCAGATTCAAGACATCGTGCAGACCGAGCTGGAGCTGGAGCGCAACTTCACCCTCGATCAGCTCGATCGCGAGCATCTCTACGCGCTCAAGCAGAAGGGCTTCTCTGATCGCCGGCTTGCCAAGCTGCTGCACACCACCGAGACGGCGGTGCGCAACCGCCGCCGTTCGCTGCAGGTGCGGCCGGTGTTCAAGCGGGTCGATACCTGCGCGGCCGAGTTCGGCACGCAGACGGCCTATCTCTACTCGTCCTACGACGAAGAGTGCGAAGCCGCGCCCACCACGCGCAAAAAAATCATGGTGCTCGGCGGCGGGCCCAACCGCATCGGCCAGGGCATCGAGTTCGACTATTGCTGCGTGCACGCCGCACTGGCCATGCGGGCCGACGGCTATGAAACCATCATGGTCAATTGCAACCCGGAGACGGTGTCGACCGATTACGACACCTCCGACCGACTGTATTTCGAGCCGCTCACGCTGGAAGACGTGCTGGAAGTCGTCGATAAGGAGCGGCCGACGGGTGTGATCGTGCAGTATGGCGGGCAGACGCCGCTCAAGCTCGCACTCGATCTTGAAGCCAACGGCGTGCCCATCATCGGCACCAGCCCGGACATGATCGACATGGCCGAAGACCGCGAGCGCTTCCAGCACTTGGTCGAACAACTCGGCCTGCTGCAGCCGCCCAACCGCACCGCGCGCTCGGAAGCCGAAGCGCTGACCAAGGCCGAGGAAATCGGCTACCCGCTGGTGGTGCGTCCCAGCTATGTGCTGGGCGGCCGCGCCATGGAAATCGTGCACGAACAGCGCGACCTCGAACGCTATATGCGCGAAGCAGTGAAGGTGAGTCACGATTCGCCGGTGCTGCTCGACCGTTTTTTGAATGACGCCATCGAATGCGATGTCGATGCCATCTGCGACGGCACTGAGGTGTTCATCGGCGGGGTGATGGAACACATCGAGCAGGCCGGCGTGCACAGCGGCGACTCGGCCTGCTCGCTGCCGCCATATTCGCTGTCAGCGGCCACAGTGGCACGCATCAAGGAGCAGACCGTCAAGCTCGCGCATGGCCTCAAGGTCGTCGGCCTGATGAATGTGCAGTTCGCCATTCAGCAACTCGACGGCAAAGATCGCATCTTCCTGCTGGAAGTGAACCCGCGGGCTTCGCGCACCGTGCCCTTTGTCTCCAAGGCCACGGGATTGCAACTCGCCAAAATCGCCGCACGCTGCATGGCCGGACAGACGCTGGCGCAGCAAGGCATCACCAAGGAAATCACGCCGCCCTACTACTGCGTGAAAGAGGCGGTGTTTCCGTTCAATAAATTCCCGGGCGTCGATCCCATCCTCGGGCCTGAAATGAAATCGACGGGCGAAGTCATGGGTGTGGGCCGAACCTTTGGCGAGGCCTTCGTCAAGTCGCAGCTCGCGGCCGGTACCCGCCTGCCCGATCCGCAGGCCGGTGGCAAGGTGTTTTTGTCGGTCAAGCAAAGCGACAAGCCGGACGCCGTTGAAGTCGCGCGTCAGTTGGTGGCCATGGGTTTTGGCGTGGTGGCTACCCGCGGAACCGCGGCCGCCATCGCCGAGGCGGGGGTGGAAGTGCAGGTGATCAACAAGGTCACCGAGGGGCGCCCGAATATCGTGGACATGCTCAAGAGCAACGAGATCGTGCTGGTGATCAACACGGTGGAAGAGCGCCGCAATGCCATCACCGACTCGCGCGCCATCCGCACTTCGGCGCTGGCCGCGCGGGTTACGACCTACACCACCATTTCCGGCGCACTTGCCGCGGTCGAGGGGATGAAACAACTGCAGAAAATCGCGGTTTACCCCTTGCAATCATTCGCAAACGCGTAAAATCTGTTCCATCTGAGCACCGCACCCAGGCGATTCGACGCCGCAGGCTGCGGTGCTCGTTTTTTTCCTGGTTTAACGGAGGCCCAATCATGGCGACCCCCATGACGCGCAAAGGCGCGGAACAACTCAAGCAAGAACTGCATCGTCTCAAGACCATCGAACGACCCGCGGTGATCCAGGCCATAGCCGAAGCGCGCGCGCAAGGCGATTTGTCTGAAAACGCCGAATACGACGCGGCCCGCGACAAGCAGGGCTTTATCGAAGGCCGCATTGCCGATATCGAGGGCAAGCTCGGCACAGCGCAGATCATCGATCCGAGCGAACTGCAGGCCGACGGCCGCGTGGTGTTCGGCGCTACGGTGGAACTAAGCGACGAATCCAGCGGCGATGAAATCACCTACCAGATCGTGGGTGACGACGAGGCCGATCTCAAGCAGGGACGCATTTCCATCAACTCCCCCATCGCTCGGGCGCTGATCGGCAAAGAGTCCGGTGAAGTTGCGCAGGTCGCCGCGCCGGGTGGCGTGCGCCACTACGAAATCCTTGCCGTGCACTACCGATGAGCAGTCTGCGCACCCGCTGGTTTCTCGCCGCGCTCTGGCTGGGCGGCATGGTGGCCGTCGGCCTTATCGGCGCACCTACGGCGTTCGCCACGGTGCCCGAGAAAATGATCGCCGCCGCCGTGGCCAGTCGCATGTTCTACCTCATGGCGCTGGCCGCCATCGTTTTCGGCGTGCTGATTGCCGCGCTCGAACGGTTTGCCGACAAAAAGGCGATGTCGGCGGATCTGCTGCTGCCGCTGGGTGGCGTGTTTTTTGCCGTCCTGGGCGAGTTCGGCGTGGTGCCTCGGTTGCTGCAGGCCGCCTATAGCCATTCGCCACAAGCAGGCATGTGGCACGGTATTGCCAGTTTGGTGTTCGCCCTGCAGGCCCTGTGTGTGGCGGCGTATGTGTGGCGGCTGCCAACACGCCGCAAAACGGCCTGAAACCTCTTTTGAATGCGTTTCAGCCGCGAGACGATTTTTTCACGCTGCTCTGGCGCGGCTTGGCGCGCTTGACCTTGCCCGTGGCCGAAAGGCGCTGATTGCCCAGCAGGGTGACACGCTTGACCTTGGCCCGGTGTGTCGGGCTGCTGGCAGGCACGACCACTTTGACGGTGCGTGGCGATTTGCCGCGCTTGGCAACTAGAGTTTCTTCTCCAGGCGCCTGCCGGGTTTCTTTCGGGCGTGGCCGGTACAACACCAGCAGTTTGCCAATCGCCTGCACAGGAGCGGCGCCCAACGTGTCGCAGATGGTGTGTTGCATGGCCAGGCGCGCCGCGGCATCGTCACCGAACACGCGCACCTTGATGAGTTCGTGCGCCTTGAGCGCCACGTCGATTTCCGCCAGATTGGCCGGAGTGAGCCCTTGCTCGCCGATCATCACGACGGGTTTGAGCCCATGTGCCTGGGCGCGCAGGCTGCTGCGAAAGGGCGGAGTGAGTTCCAATGGGGTCATGATTGCCAAGCGCGTCGCGTCATCTCTGCGCGCGCATTTTGAAGTCTTAATCCGCTATTGTCCTTGAAGAACCCATGTCGAGTGCGAAGAAAAACAAATTCAGCAAAGCCTGGCTGCAGGATCATCTCAACGATCCCTATGTGAAGCTGGCGCAGCGTGAGGGCTATCGAGCCCGCGCCGCCTACAAACTCAAGGAAATCGACGAGGCCGAGGGGCTGTTGCGGCCCGGGCAGATCGTGGTCGATCTGGGCAGCACGCCGGGCTCGTGGTCGCAATATGCGCGCAACCGGCTGATGCGTGGCGGCGCGGTTCAGGGCACAATTTTGTCGCTGGATTTGCTGCCCATGGAGCCCGTGCCCGATGTGCATTTTCTGCTGGGTGACTTCCGCGAAGAGGCGGTGGTGAATCAGTTGGAGGCGCTTCTCGAAGGGCGCAAGGTCGACGTGGTGTTGTCCGATATGGCGCCCAATCTCACCGGCATTCCGTCGGCTGATGCGGCCCGAATCGAACATCTGAGCGAACTCGCCCTGGACTTTGCCCAGCGCTGGCTGCAACCCCAGGGCGCGATGGTGATCAAGACCTTTCACGGCAGTTACTACAGTCAGATCGTGAAGGCTTTCAAGCTGGTATTCCAGCAGGTGAAGGCGGTCAAGCCGCAAGCATCGCGCGACAAGTCGGCGGAAACTTTCATCCTGGCGCGCACGCTGAAAAAGTCGGTTGCGTAAGCGCTCAACATGATTGCAGCAACCGCGACAGACTTGCTATTTGTCAAATTCGATCAGATTGACAGAATCAATAGCCCATTTTGTCGGATCGGTTTTCCACAATCGCTGCGCCCCGCCTCTTGAAATGCCTAAAATGCGCTGCATGTCTTGCATCTGCGCTTGCCCTGTTTCAGGAGGTTGGTTTTGAATAATCAATGGTTTTCCAAAATTGCGATCTGGCTGGTGATCGGTCTCGTACTGTTCACCGTGTTCAAGCAGTTCGATCGTCCCCAGCAGACCGCAGATGCCGTGAGCTACACCCAGTTCATGCAAGACGCGAAAGCCGGGCGCATCAAAAAAGTCATCGTGCACCAGAGCGGCATTCTGGACGTCACGACCACGGAAGGGCGTCGTTTCAATCTCACCTCGCCCGGCGACCTGTGGATGGTGGGCGATCTGGTGAAAGACGGTGTCGATGTCGTCGGCGCGCCGCGCCAAGAGCAATCGTTCCTGACGCAGATCTTCATTTCCTGGTTCCCGATGCTGTTGCTGATCGGCGTCTGGGTGTACTTCATGCGCCAGATGCAGGGCGGTGGCCGCGGCGGTGCGTTCAGCTTCGGCAAGTCCAAGGCCCGTCTGCTCGATGAATCGAGCAACAACGTAACCTTTGCCGACGTCGCCGGTTGCGACGAAGCCAAGGAAGACGTGAAGGAACTGGTGGACTTTCTCAAAGATCCGCAGAAATTCCAGAAACTCGGTGGGCGCATTCCTCGGGGCGTGCTGCTTGTCGGCCCGCCCGGTACCGGCAAGACGCTGCTAGCCAAGAGTATTGCGGGCGAAGCAAAAGTGCCGTTTTTTACCATCTCGGGTTCTGACTTTGTCGAAATGTTCGTCGGCGTGGGTGCGGCTCGTGTGCGCGACATGTTCGAGAACGCGAAAAAGCACGCTCCTTGCATCATCTTCGTCGATGAAATCGACGCCGTGGGTCGCCATCGTGGCGCTGGTCTGGGCGGCGGCAACGATGAACGCGAGCAGACCCTCAACCAGATGCTGGTGGAGATGGACGGCTTCGAGACCAATCTCGGGGTGATCGTGATCGCAGCGACCAACCGGCCCGACATTCTCGACCCGGCGCTGCTGCGTCCTGGCCGCTTCGACCGGCAGGTCTATGTCACGCTGCCGGATATCCGCGGTCGCGAGCAGATTCTGCAAGTGCATATGCGCAAGATTCCCGTGGGCACCGATATCCGGGCCGACATTCTGGCGCGAGGCACTCCCGGATTCTCCGGCGCCGATCTGGCCAATCTGGTCAACGAAGCCGCTCTGTTCGCCGCTCGCCGCAGTGCGCGCGTGGTTGAAATGGAAGACTTCGAACGCGCCAAAGACAAGATCATGATGGGTGCGGAGCGCAAGGGCATGGTCATGCCGGAAGAAGAGCGCCGCAATACGGCTTATCACGAGTCGGGCCACGCGCTGGTTGCCATGATGCTGCCCAAGACCGATCCGGTGCACAAGGTCACCATCATTCCGCGCGGCCGCGCACTGGGCGTCACCATGCAGTTGCCTGAGACCGATCGCTACAGCATGGATCGTGACCGCATGCTCAACATGATCTCCGTGCTGTTCGGCGGCCGCATTGCCGAAGAAGTGTTCATGAATCAGATGACCACGGGCGCTTCCAATGACTTCGAACGCGCCACGCAGCTGGCACGCGACATGGTCACGCGCTACGGAATGACCGAGTCGCTGGGCCCCATGGTTTACGCGGAGAACGAAGGCGAGGTGTTCCTCGGACGGTCGATTACCAAGACCACGCATGTGTCTGAGCAGACCATGCAGAAGGTCGATTCGGAGATCCGTCGCATCATCGACGAGCAGTACGCGTTGGCTCGTCGGCTGATCGAGGAAAACCAGGATAAGATGCACGCAATGGCGGCAGCCTTGCTCGAATGGGAAACCATCGACTCCGATCAACTGGCCGACATCATGGCGGGCCGCGAGCCCCGTCCGCCCAAGCTGCCGCCCAGCAGCGGCCCGACGTCCGCCCCGCGTACGCCCTCGGCGCCCGCAACCGGCGCTGCGCCTGACGCCCCTTCGGCGACGGCGGCCTGATTTTCGGGCTTCACTGGCGGTATTCATATTCAGCTCGCTACAGCGAGTTCAGCAACGGCCCGGTCTAAAACCGGGCCGTTTTTTTTAGGAATCATCTCCGATGGCAAGTCATTGGCAAGCAGGGCGCTTCACCCTGCAATTGCATCGGCCCCTGGTCATGGGCATCGTCAACGTCACGCCGGATTCATTTTCCGATGGCGGGCAGCATGCGGATGCGGTGCTCGCCTTGCGACATGCACAGACTTTGGTGGAGCAGGGGGCCGATATTCTGGATATTGGCGGCGAGTCGTCCCGCCCGGGCTCTCCGCGGCTGAGCCATGCGCAGGAATGGGCGCGCATCGCCCCGGTTTTACAGGAGGCCGTGCGCTGGAACGTCCCGGTTTCGGTGGATACTTACCAACCCGAAACCATGCGCCGTGCACTCGATCTGGGCGCGGACATCATCAACGACATTCACGCTTTGCAGCGGCCGGGCGCCCTTGAAGTGGTCGCCGCTTCAAAGGCCGGGGTCTGTCTCATGCACATGCAGGGCGATCCCGCCAGCATGCAGCAGGCGCCGCACTATGCGGACGTTTTAGGCGAAGTCAGGGAATTTCTGTGGAGCCGTGCCGCTGCCGCCGAGTCGATGGGTATCGACCGATCCCGCATCGCCCTCGATCCGGGGTTTGGCTTTGGCAAAACGCTGGAACACAATCTGACTCTTGCGAAAGGTTTGCCTGCTCTCGTGCAATCGGGTTATCCGGTGCTGGTGGGACTTTCGCGTAAATCGATGATCGGCGCACTGACGGGGCGCGATGTCGGGCAGCGCCTGCCGGGCAGCTTGGCCGCAGTGCTGGCTTGCTTGGCGGCCGGTGCGCAGATCGTGCGCGTCCACGACGTTGGCCCGACATGCGACGCGATTAAAGTGTGGAGCGCCATGCGCGCCTGAGTTCGGGCTTGCTCAAACGCGCACAACAACCGCATTACAACCTTTGGGAGAAGGAATGAGCAGACAGTATTTCGGGACCGATGGCGTCCGTGGCCATGTGGGCAAAAGCCCGATCGTGCCAGAGTTCGGCATGCGCCTGGGGCATGCCGCGGGCAAGGTGTTGCGCAGCCAGGGTGTCGGCCGGCCGACGGTGTTGATCGGCAAGGACACACGCATCTCGGGCTACATGCTCGAAGCTGCGCTGGAGTGCGGCTTCATTGCCGCCGGTTGCGATGTGGTGCTGGTTGGCCCATTGCCCACGCCCGGAGTGGCCTATCTGACCCGCGCACTGCGCCTTGATCTGGGCGTGGTCATCAGTGCCTCGCACAATCCGTTTGCCGACAATGGCATCAAGTTTTTCTCGGCGGGCGGCAGCAAGTTGCCCGATGTCTGGGAGCTGGAAGTGGAAGCAACCCTGCCCGAGGCCGAGGGCTGCGTGCCCTCCGAGCAACTCGGCAAGGCCCGCCGACTCGATGATGCCGCGGGGCGCTACATCGAGTTTTGCAAAAGCACGTTTCCCAATCACCTCACCCTCAAGGGCCTGCGGCTCGTGGTGGACTGTGCGCATGGCGCGGCCTATCACATCGCGCCCGCGGTGTTTCATGAACTGGGGGCCGAGGTCATTTCCATCGGGGCGCAGCCTGATGGTTTCAATATCAACAAAGAGGTCGGCGCAACGGCGCCGGATGCGCTGATTCGCGCGGTGCGCGCCAACCAGGCCGACTACGGCATCGCCCTTGATGGCGACGCCGACCGCCTGCAACTCGTCGACCGTCACGGTCGCCTGTTCAACGGTGACGAGTTGCTTTATCTGCTGGCGATGGATCGCAAGCCCGCTGGAGTAGTTGGCACGCTGATGACCAATCTCGCGGTGGAAAAAGCGCTTGAGCAGCAGGGCATGGAATTCGTGCGCGCGGCCGTTGGCGATCGCTATGTGCTCGAAGAACTGCTCGCACGCGGCTGGCAGCTTGGCGGCGAAGGCTCTGGTCACATGCTGCTGCTCGATCGGCATACGACAGGCGACGGTATCGTCGCCGCGCTGCAGATGCTTGAGCTTGTCGTGCGAACCGGTCGCAGCCTGGGTGAGCAATTGCAGGCCGTCCAACTGTTTTCGCAGACGCTGCTCAACGTCAAGCTGCCGCCCGGGCTCGACTGGAAAACACATGCCAAGTTTGCGAGTGCGCGCGCTGCCGCTGAGACTCAGCTCAATGGGAGTGGCAGGCTGCTCATCCGCCCATCAGGCACCGAGCCCGTGTTGCGCATCATGGTCGAACACCGCGACGCACAGGCAGGGGAGCGCATCGCTAGAGAACTTGCCCAGTCTCTTGGTTGATTGGGTCTGTTCCAGCATGCTTGACAACGTCATATGATTGTCACAATCAATTTCTACGATCCATTGTGTGGCAGAAAGCCATTTCTGAAACCCTCACAAGGAGAATGACACATGAACTGGAATCGTCGATCTTTTGGCAAGGCTGCGCTGGCCATTGCCGTCTCTGGTGCATTGAGCACCGGCATCATGACCACGGCTTTTGCCGCTACCAGCCTGACTGGCGCGGGCAGCACCTGGGTGTACCCCTTGGTGGTGAAATGGTCCGTCGTCTATGAGAAAGAGACTGGCACCAAGGTCAACTATCAAGGCATCGGGTCTGGTGGCGGTATTGCTCAGATCAAGGCCGGCACGGTGGCGTTTGGCGCCAGCGATATGCCCCTCAAACCTGAAGAACTGGAAAAAGATGGACTGATTCAGTTCCCTACGGCGGTTGCAGGCGAAGACCTGGTGTACAACCTGCCGGGCATTAAGCCGGGTGAGTTGATTCTTAGCGGCCCCGTCGTTGCTGACATCTATCTTGGCAAGATCAAGAAGTGGAATGATCCGGCGATCGAAAAGCTCAACCCCGGCCTCAAGCTCCCCAGCATGGATATCACCGTGGTGCACCGCTCGGACGGTTCCGGTACCACGTTCACTTTTGCTGACTACCTCTCCAAGGTCAGCCCTGAGTGGAAACAAAAAGTCGGTGCCAACACCTCGCTGAACTGGCCCACCGGGGTAGGCGGTAAGGGCAACGAGGGTGTGGCAGCTTATGTGCAGCGCATTTCCGGCTCCATCGGTTACGTTGAATATGCTTACATTCTCGAAAACAAGATGTCCTATGCCCGCATGATCAATCGCGATGGCAAGGTCGTGAGCCCTAGCCTCAAGGGCTTTCAGGATGCCGCTGCCCACGTTGATTTCAACAAGGCGCAAGACTTCTACGTCATTTTGACTGATCACACTGGCCCGGACACCTGGCCGATTTCGGGCTGCACCTGGCAGATCCTGAGCAAGAAGGCTCCCAAGGCGACCAATGAGGAAGTCACCAAATTCTTCACTTGGGGCTTCGAACATGGTCAGAAAATGGCCGAGTCGATTGCCTTTGGCCCATTGCCGACTAGCACGGTTGATGTCATCAAGACTTACTGGAAGAAAAACCTCGGCATCTGAGTTCGCCTGAGGTTGTCTTCAGCGTGATGGCTGTGAACCAGGCACTTTCAAGCGAAAAAGCTTTGGAGTGCCTGGTTTGTTTTATAAGAGATCAGAAAGTGAAATGACATGAGCGCATCCGGAGCGGTGGCAAACAAATCACTTGACCAAAACACTTCGGAGCAAAATCCTGCGAAGAAGATTGGCTCTTCTTTTGCAGATATTTTGTTCCGCAAGGGGACGGGTTTCATTGCCTTCATCGTAGCGATCGCTTTGATCGCCATCATGATTTCCCTCATTATCGAGGGCTGGCAAGCCATCCACACCTTCGGTTGGAAGTTCCTTGTCACTTCAACCTGGGACCCCGTGACCAATGAATACGGCGCGCTGGTGTTTATTGTGGGCACGCTGGTCAGTTCGGCGATCGCCATGGTGATCGCAGTTCCGGTGAGTTTCGGTATTGCGCTGTTTATTTCTGAGCTGTCGCCAAACTGGATGCGCGGTCCGATTTCTGCAACGATTGAACTGCTGGCCGCCATTCCCAGTATTATTTACGGTATGTGGGGCTTACTCGTTTTTGCACCCCGGTTTGCAAATATAGAGCCTTGGATCAACAATAATCTAGGTGCAGTACCTGGAATTGGTATTTTGTTTCAGGGCCCGCCCATGGGCATTGGTATGTTGACGGCGGGTATCGTACTTGCCATCATGATCATTCCGTTCATCGCCTCGATTATGCGCGATGTTTTTCTGATTACTCCACCGCCCTTGAAAGAGTCCGCTTATGCGCTGGGTGCGACGACTTGGGAGGTCGCCCGTAATGTCATTCTCCCTTACACACGCACGGCGGTGACGGGCGGAATTTTTCTCGGCCTAGGTCGGGCGCTGGGCGAAACCATGGCGGTCACCTTCATCATCGGCAATGCCAATAACCTGAGCGCTAGTCTTTTGATGCCCGGTGCATCGATTGCTTCGGTTATTGCAAACGAATTCACCGAGGCGACCACAAGCTTATATAAGTCATCACTGCTCGCCTTGGGTTTGGTACTTTTTGTGATCACCGTTATTGTGCTCGCTTTGGCAAAGCTACTGCTGATGCGTCTTGAGTCCAGCCAAGAAGGCAAAAAATCATGATGTCGCTTTACACACGCCGCCAATTGATCAATAAAATCAACATGATTATTGCCGTATTGATGACGGCATTCGGAATTTTTTGGGTGATCTGGATTCTCTGGACCACCGCACGGTATGGTTCGCCAGCACTAAATCTTCACCTTTTTACGCAGGATACGCCTCCTCCGGGCGCAGAAGGTGGCGGATTGCGCAATGCCTTTGTCGGGAGTTTCATTCTTCTAGGTATTGCTTTAGTGATCGGAACGCCTATCGGCATTCTGGCGGGAACTTGGCTGGGCGAGTTTGCCGTCAAGCGCAAGCTCGGTGGGGTAGTGCGATTTCTTAATGACATTCTGCTGAGCGCACCCTCCATCGTCGTTGGTTTGTTCGCTTATGCAATTTTGGTCGATCCGTTAGGCCATTTCTCGGCGTTTTCAGGCGGTGTTGCTCTCGCACTGATTCTGATCCCGGTTGTGGTGCGCACGACAGATGAAATGTTGCGTCTTGTGCCCGGTTCATTACGTGAAGCGGCCATAGCCCTTGGCACGCCCTATTGGAAAATGGTGACCAAGATCACCTGGAAGGCCGCCTCTACCGGCATTTTGACGGGTGTGATTCTTGGGGTAGCGCGAATCAGTGGTGAAACGGCACCTCTGCTCTTCACAGCGCTAAACAATCAGTACTTTAGTTCAGATGTGTGGCATCCGATGGCGAATTTGCCTGTAGTTATTTTTCAGTTTGCTATGAGTCCTTATGCGAACTGGCAACAAATGGCTTGGGCTGGTGCGTTTGTGGCGGTGGTGTTCATCCTGATTCTCAGCCTGGGTTCACGGTGGTTGATCAGCCGCGGCGGTGTGAAATCCTGACCTGAAACTATCATATTGGAATTAATTATGGAAACGACTATCGCCCCTCCTCGCCCTTCCGTTACTCCGACCCGCCAATCTGGCCCGTCAGATAACCCCGTCAAGATTCAGACCAGGAAGCTATGTTTTTACTACGGCAACTTTAAGGCCATCAACAACGTCGAACTTGATATTCCAGGCAATCAAGTTACGGCATTTATCGGGCCGTCTGGCTGTGGAAAATCAACCCTGCTTCGTATGTTCAACCGGATGTATGAACTCTATCCGGGTCAACGCGCAGAGGGTGAAATTAATATTGATGGCGAAAATATCCTCACCAGCAAAAAAAATGTTTCGCTGATTCGCGCGAAAATCGGTATGGTGTTCCAAAAACCTACGCCATTTCCGATGTCAATCTATGAAAACATCGCGTTTGGCGTCCGACTTTATGAAAGTATGTCTCGTTCGGAGATGGATGAACGAGTCGAGACAAGTTTGACCAGGGCCGGTTTGTGGAATGAAGTGAAGGATAAATTGCAGCAAAGCGGCATGGGACTGTCCGGCGGGCAGCAGCAGCGGCTTTGCATTGCACGGGGTATTGCGATTAAACCGGAGGTCTTGCTGCTTGATGAACCGACTTCCGCGCTCGATCCGATATCAACGGGTAAGATCGAAGAGTTGGTCACCGAACTGAAGAAGGACTACACGGTCGTTATTGTGACGCATAATATGCAGCAGGCGGCCCGTGTTTCAGATTACACGGCTTATATGTATCTTGGGGAGCTTGTTGAATTCGGGCAAACCGATCAGATTTTCCTGAAACCCAAGAAGCAGGAGACCGAGGACTACATAACCGGTCGTTTCGGATGATGTGGTACTAAAAGTACTTCCATACTTCGGCAGAACCCTTGCCTCAAGCCCAGATAGTTCCAATAAAGGACTTCGTACCATGGATGACAAACCCCATCTGTCGACACAGTTCGACGCTGAAATCAACGCTGTATCCACCCGTGTGCTTGAAATGGGCGGACAGGTTGAATCGCAACTGGCGCAGGCTATCTATTCACTGCGCCACCTCGATGTCGAGGCCGCGCGCACCGTACTGCAGGTCGAGAAGCGGGTGAACCAGATGGAGGTGGATATTGACGCCGACATCACGCAAATCATCGCCAAGCGCCAGCCCACGGCGCGTGATCTGCGTTTGCTGGTGGCCATCTCCAAGGCCATCGCCAATCTGGAGCGGGCTGGTGACGAGGCGGCCCGCATCGCCCGCATGGCGCGCGACATTGTCGAATCGGGTACGCCCATGACCATCGGCATCAGCGATCTGCAGCATGCGTCTGATCTCGCCATCGAGCAAATGCGCAAATCGCTCGACGCCTTCGCGCGTCTTGACGAGAAGGCGGCGGTTGACATCGTCGAATCCGACTTCCGCATCGACGAGGAGTTTGATGGCTTCACCCGCAAGGTCATCACCTATGTGATGGAAGACCCGCGCGCCATTTCCACCATGCTCGATCTGATGTTCGTGGCCAAGGCCATCGAGCGCATTGGCGACCATGCCAAGAACATCGCCGAGTTGGTGATCTATATCGTGCGCGGCACCGATGTGCGGCACAACAAGGAAGCCTTCCGCGAAGTGGCGGGCTCGCTTGGATCCGCGCTTTGATTCAGCGTTTTGTTCTGAAAAGCACCCTGCCATGAGTCTGTCGAGCAATATTCTGATCGTCGAAGACGAGCCCGCCATCGCTGAATTGCTGGCGATGAATTTGCAGCATGCCGGCCATTGCCCCATTCGCGCTGGCAGTGCCGAAGAGGCGCTGCGGGTCATTCGCGACGTGTTGCCCGACGTGCTGCTGATCGACTGGATGCTTCCGGGCATGTCGGGCGTGGCGTTGGCGCGGGCCTTGCGCACCGATGCGCGCACCAAGGCCATTCCCATCATTATGCTCACCGCCCGCAGCGAAGAGGGCGACAAAGTGCAAGGGCTCGACGCCGGGGCGGACGACTACATCACTAAGCCGTTCTCACCCAAGGAGCTGCTGGCTCGCATTCGCGCGGTGCTGCGCCGTCGCGCGCCGCAGCTCACTGCCGAGCAGGTGCAGATCGGCGGGTTGTCTGTCGATCCGTCCAGCCGTCGCGCCTTGTTCAAGAAGCCGGGAAGCGAGCCTCTGGAAATCCGGTTGGGGCCCACCGAGTTCAAGTTATTGCACTACCTCATGGCGCATCCCGAGCGAGTGCACAGCCGAGGCGCGCTGCTCGACAAGGTGTGGGGCGACCACGTGTTCATCGAAGAGCGCACGGTGGACGTGCACATCAAGCGTTTGCGCGAAGCGCTGTCTCCGGTGCAATGCGCCGAGATGGTGGAAACGGTGCGCGGAGCGGGCTATCGCTTTACCGCACAGTCGCGCTCACCGCAGGTCTCGGCTGCCTGAGATAGCCGCACTCAGGTTCCCCACTGAGGTAGCCCGCCCAGGTCGCCGCTTGATGCCGCTCGGCCGAAACGGGCTTCGTCTGCTTTACAGTGTGATTCGATACAAGTACGACACCTGAGCGCAGCCTTTCGCTCATTTCCCCATGATCTCTGTCGCCTGGCGCATCTCCCTTATTCTGCTGCTGGTTCTGGTGGCCGCAGGGGTTGGGGCTTTGATCGACGGGCGCTCTGGCGCCATGGTGGCGGCGCTGCTGGTGCTCATCGGCGCGGTGGCGCGTGATTCCATCGCGCTGTCGCGATTGATCCGCTGGCTCAAGGCGCCCGAAGTGACACCGGTGCCCAATGGCTCTGGCGCCTGGGCCGAAGTGTTTTACCGGGCATCGCGTCAATTGCGGCTGTGGACGGGGCGTCTGGGCTACGAGGAGTCCAAGCTGCACCGCTTCATCGAGGCGCTGCAGGTCTCGCCCAACGGGGTGATTCTGCTCGATGAAAACAACCAGATCGACTGGTGCAACGCCACTGCGGCGCAGCACTTCGGTCTGGACGCGCAGCGCGATCTTCGCCAACATGCGGTGCACCTGATTCGCACCCCCGAGTTTGTCGCCTATCTCCAGGCGGCGCACTTTCACGAGCCCTTGCACATGCACCGCGCAGGTTCTCGGTCGCAATTCACGCTGAGCGTGCAGGTCTTTCCCTATGGCGATCAGCAGAAACTGCTGCTGTCGCAAGACATCACGCAGCTCGAGCGCACCGAGTCGATGCGCCGCGATTTCGTGGCCAATGTGTCGCATGAGATCAAAACCCCGCTGACCGTGCTGGGGGGGTTCGTCGAAACCATGCGCGACATGCCGCTCGACGAAACCCAGCGCCTGCGCGTACTCGACATGATGCAGACCCAGTCCGACCGCATGCGGCATCTGGTGGACGATCTGCTTGCGCTGGCGCGGCTGGAGGGCGATCCCTATCCTCCGACCGAAATGGTCATCGACATGCCGTCGATGATGACGCAGTACCAGAACGAGGCGCTGGCGCTGTCCGGCGGAAGGCATCAGATCAAGATGGAAGCGCGCACCGATCTGTGGGTGCGCGGCAGCCCGCAAGAGCTGCATTCCGCGCTCTCCAATCTGGTCAGCAATGCGGTGCGCTACACGCCGGACGGCGGCGCCATCAGTCTGGCATGGGACGCCGTTTTGATCGACGGCCAGCCCCGCTACGCAGAATTCAGCGTGAGCGACACCGGCATCGGCATTGCCGCGGAGCATATTCCGAGGCTGACCGAGCGCTTCTACCGTGTCGATCGTGGACGTTCGCGCGAGTCTGGCGGTACCGGGCTGGGGCTGGCGATCGCCAAGCATGTGCTGGTGCGGCATCAGGCCGAACTGCTGGTGCACAGCACCCCCGGCAAGGGCAGCCGGTTTGTGGTGCGCTTCCCGGCCGCCCGGCTGGCCCCCGCAGGCACACCCTCTGCAGGACGTGCCGCGGAGGTTTCACCTAAAGACGGCGCGCTCAAGGCCGCTTGAAACGCCGTCTAATTTTTGCGTTCCATCCGCGAGTGCATCAGCACCTGATGGCAGCTCAGGCGGCTGCGTGAGCCGCGCGGGCGGTGGTAATTGCCCTCGCTGTCCATCTCCCAGGCGTTGCCCGGGTGTTGCCACTGCATGCGCAGACCCTCGCGGATGACCTGCGCCTTGATCTTGTTGTCGAGCAAGGGCACGGCGATTTCGACCCGGCGAAGCAGATTGCGCTCCATCCAGTCGGCTGAGGAGATATAGACCTCGGCTTCGCCACCGTTGTGGAAGTAGAACACCCGCGAATGTTCGAGAAAGCGGCCGATGGTCGAGCGCACCCGGATGTTGTCGGACAAACCTTCCACGCCCGGGCGCAGCATGCAGGCGCCGCGCACCAGCAGACGCACCTCCACACCGGCCTGCGAGGCGGCATAAAGCGCCTCGATCACCGTGGGTTCGAGCAGCGCGTTAATGCGCGCCCAGACGCGCGCGGGCTTGCCGCTGCGCGCGTGGTCGGCCTCTCGTGCGATGGCGGCCAGCACATTGGCATGCAGAGTGAACGGGGCCTGCCACAGCCGCCTGAGTTCCTGCGCCTGGCTGGAGCCGGTGATTTGCAGAAACACGCGGCGCGCGTCTTCGCAGATTTCCGGGTTGGCGGTCATCAGACCGAAGTCGGTGTAAAGCCGCGCGGTGCGGGCGTGATAGTTGCCGGTGCCCAGATGCGCGTACATGCGCAGCACCTTGCGGCCGGTGCCCTCGGCGGCTTCGCGGCGGACGATGAGCAGCATCTTGGCATGGCACTTGAAGCCGACCACGCCGAAGACCACATGCGCGCCCGCCGCCTCCAGCCGCGACGACCAGTTGATGTTGGTTTCTTCGTCTAGCCGCGCCATCAGTTCCAGCACCACGGTGACTTCCTTGCCATTACGCGCCGCTTCGATGAGGGCGTCCATCAGCTCGGAATTGCCGCCGGTGCGGTAGATGGTCTGCTTGATGGCGACCACGAACGGATCGCGCGCGGCCGTCTTCACCAGATCGACCACCGGAGCGAAGGCATCGTAGGGATGGTGCAGCAGGATGTCGCGCGCCCGGATGCGGTCGAAGATCTCGGTATCCACGCCGGGCCAGTCTCGCGGCAGGGCGGGCAGATAGGGGCTGAACAGCAGTTGCGGCTCGTTGACGTAGTCAAGAATTTCCTGCAGTCGCACCAGGTTCACCGGACCGTCCACCCGGTAGCAGTCTTGCGGCACGATATTGTTTTCGCGCAGCAGGCGGTCGATGACGGCGTGCGGGCAATCGGCCGCCACTTCCAGCCGCACCGCATCGCCGAAGTGCCGGGCGCGCAATTCGCCTTGCAGTGCGGCGCGCAGATTGGTGATGTCGTCGTCGTCGATGAACAGTTCGCTGTTGCGGGTGACGCGAAACTGATGCACGCCGAGCACTTCGAGTCCCGGAAACAGTTGCCCGGCAAACGCCTGCATGCACGACGACAGCAGCATGAACCCGTATCGCGCGTCGCACAACTCCGGCGGCAGGGGCACGACCCGGGGCAAGGTGCGCGGGGTTTGCACCACGCCCAGCTCGATATTGCGGCCGAAGGCGTCGGTGCCGCCGAGTTGCACGGCGAACACCAGGTTCTTGTTGATGACGCGGGGGAAGGGATGCGCCGGATCGAGGCCGATCGGCGTGAGCAAGGGCGAAACTTCGGTCTCGAAATAATGCTGCGCCCAGGCGCGCTGCGCATCGGTCCAGTCGGGCAGGCGGTACAGGCGGATGCCCTGCTTGTCGAGTGCCGGCAGCACGGCCTGTTGCAGCACGCGGTACTGGTCGGCAATCAGGGCGTGGGCGCGTTCGGAAATCTCGGTCAGGGCTTTGCTGACGAGCATGCCATCAGGAGTGCGTGAAGCCGGGTCGGCTTCCAGCATGTCTTGCAGTGTGGCGACGCGGGTTTCAAAAAACTCGTCCATATTGCTCGACACGATGCTGAGAAAACGCAACCGTTCGAGCAGGGGATTGGTGTCGTCGAGCGCCTGAAACAGCACGCGGCGATTGAATTCGAGAGTGCCCAGCTCACGATTGAGCAGGCGAGGTGCGGTGGCGGGATGGGACATGAATGACTCTGGCGGAGAAGCGACTGGCATTTTGCCAGTGCCGGGAACAAACCGAGCGAGAATGACGGTTTAGCATGAAATCTTGATGACATTTTTCAAAAACCTGTCATCAAACCAACGTTCAATTGCTGCTTATGCCCAACCTGCTCAATCAACACCTTGCCGCCGTCGATCTTGGATCGAACAGTTTTCGCATGCTCATCGGACGGGCGCAGGACAGTGCGGCGGGGGTGCAGGTCTATGCCATCGACTCCTTGCGCGAGCCGGTACGTCTGGCAGCGGGGCTGGACGACAGGAAGTATCTGTCGGAAGCCGCGCAGCAAATCGCGTTGCAAACCCTGCAGCGCTTCGGCGAGCGCCTGCGCCAGTTTCACCCGGACCGGGTGCGGGCCGTGGCCACCAACACGGTGCGCGTGGCCAAGAATGCGCCGCAGTTTCTGCAGCGCGCGCAGGCGGCGCTGGGGTTTCCGATCGAGGTCATTGCCGGGCGGGAAGAGGCGCGGCTGGTCTATATCGGTGCGGCGCATTCGGTCTCGGTGGTGCAGGGCAAACGCCTGGTGGTCGATATCGGCGGGGGTTCTACCGAGTTCATCATCGGCCAGGGCTATGAGCCGGGGATGATGGAGTCGCTCTACATCGGCTGCGTGTCGATGAGCCAGCGTTTCTTTCCGGGCAATCAGGTGGACGAGACCACCATGCGCGCGGCCGAGATTGCGGCGCGCAAGGAGATTCAGATCATCGCCGCCGACTTCAAGCGCAATGGCTGGAACCATGCGGTGGGTTCCAGCGGTACGGCGCGCGCTCTGGCCGACATGATCGGCGGCAGTGGCTTCAACCCGCCCGACCAGCCGGGCGACATCACCTTGCAAGGGCTGCGCGAACTGCGCCGCACCTTCGTGCGGGCGGGCAATCTCAACAAGCTGCGCATGGAGGGGCTCAAACCCGACCGCGTGCCGGTGGCGGCCGGCGGGCTGGCCATCATGCTCGGCGTCTTCGAGGAATTGGGCATACAGTCGATGGAAGTGACGGATGCCGCGCTGCGCTTGGGCGTGCTCTACGACCTGCTCGGGCGCGAGCAGTCGCAAGACATGCGCGAAGTCACCGCCCTGCAGTTCACGCAGCGCTACGGCGCCGATGCCCAACAGGCGCGACGGGTCTCGGAACTGGCCCTGCGGCTCTATGCGCAGTTGCGCCCCAACGCCACCGAAGCCGATCAGCGCCTGCTGCGCTGGGCCGCTCAGTTGCACGAAATCGGCCTGTCGATTTCGCACAGCGCCTATCACAAGCATTCGGCCTATATCGCGGCCAACGCCGATATGCCGGGTTTCTCGCGCGGCGAGCAGGCGGCGCTGGCGCAACTGGTGTTGACTCACACCGGCAAACTGAAAAAACTCAGCGCCACTGATCTTGAAAACATTGATCTCGATGCCGTCTTGGCGCTGCGTCTGGCGGTCATTCTGGCGCGCAACCGCACCGCGGTTGACATCGATGGACTGCATCTGCGTTACCAACCGGCTGGAGTGAAGCTCTCGGGCCTGCGGCCGCCGCTCGATATCGTCGCCCCGGAGCCCTGGCTCAAAGGCAATCCGCTGACCGAATACAGCCTGCGGCAAGAGGCCGCCGAGTGGACGCGGCTGAACTGGAACGTCGCGTTACAAAGTCCTTCTTGATCGCGTCATGCCTGCCGCGTAATGTTTGAGCAGAAGCCGCAAAAGCGGTACTGAGCTACAGACTGGAGCTGACGATGCAGATCATCCTCACACGGCATGGTGAAGTTGAAGGCATTCATCCCGAGCGTTTTCGCGGGCGTATGGAACTGGAGTTGACCGCACTCGGTCGCCAGCAGGCCAAGGCGGTGGCGCAGCGCATCGCGGCCGAGTTTTCTCCGCAGGCGGTTTACACCAGCCCGATGGGACGCTGCCGCGAAACCGGCGCCGACATTGCCGCAGCCTGCGGCCTGAGCGCGCAGGTGCTCGAAGGGATGAACGATCTCGACTACGGCCAGTGGCAGTGGAAGACGCACGAGGAGGTGAAGGCAGCGCATCCGCAGACCTACGCCTTATGGAAAAGCGCGCCGCAGTGGGTGCGCTTTCCCGGCGGCGAGTCGCTGCAGGACTTGGCGCTGCGCACTGCCGACGGCCTGAGGGCGCTTTTGCAGCGTCATGCCGAGCACACCGTGGTGCTGGTCGGGCACGACAGCGTCAACCGCGCGCTGCTGCTGTACGCGCTCGATCTGCCGCTATCGGGCTACTGGCGCATTACGCAAAAGCCTTGCTGCCTCAATCTGTTCAGCGTAGATGCACAAGGCAAGGTCGCGCTGCAACTCGTCAACGACACCACGCATCTGCGAGGTTTGGCATGAAATCCGGGGGCGATCCGCAGTGCCCGTTTTGCCAGGACATGCCCTGGGTGCTGCACAACGAACTGGGCTTTGCGGTGTATGACCGCACGCCGGTCAACCCGGGGCATCTGCTGCTCATTCCCTTTCGCCATGTGGCCGACTGGTTCGACTGCACCCCGCAGGAACATCAGGCGCTGCTCGAACTAGCTGCTCAAGGCCGCGCTCTGCTGCTGCGCGAGCACCGGCCGGATGGTTTCAATCTGGGCGTGAATTGCGGCCGCGCGGCCGGGCAGAGCATTTTCCATGTGCATCTGCACCTCATCCCGCGTTACGACGGCGACATGGACGAGCCGCTGGGCGGTGTGCGCGGCGTGATTCCGGCGCGGCAGAAGTATTGAGCGATTGCATTTCGAAGCAACCTTGAGCGCCCCGGACATTGACCCTGCGCATTTCATGGCCTAAATTCAAATCAACAAACGGCGATGGAGTTCGCCGTGCAATTGCCTCAATAGGGGTTTCGCCCCAGGCTGATGACTCCTACCCATGTTCCGGTTGACCCGCTGCCCGTGCAGCGGGCGCCGCCTTCAGGGAGGAGTTGCGGATGTTTACATCCCCATTGATCAGGAGTGTCTTGCCGCAGGCGCAAGACGGGGCTTCCGCCCAGCGCCCTCGGCCAGCGCAAAAACAACTTGTGCTTCCGCTTTGTTCGCAGCGCCTGTGTCTGCTGGTGCGTCGGTTCGTGCTTGCCAACATCTGAAAGGAGTTCCGTATGTCTTCGATCTCATCTTCTCTTCTTGGCCGGGTTGACGCGCGTCTGTCCCATCTTCCGCTGCCCTGCAGTGTGGTGCTGCCGGGCGGGCAGCGCGTGGGCCCGAGCAACGCGCAAATCGAAATGCGCCTGCGCGACAAGCGGGCGCTATGGCACATCACCACCGGGCAGATCGGCAAACTGGCTGAAGATTATGTCGAGGGGATGGTGGACATTCTGGGCAATCTGCGCGACCTCATGCGCATCGCCCCGGTGCTGCTCGACGACGACCCTCGCAACGAGCCTTCGGCCGCCACCGCGCGGATGTGGCACGGCTTGCGCCGCACCCTGTGGGAGCACAGCCACCACAGCCGCGAAAAGGATGCCGCGCAGATTCAGAGCCATTACGACGTGTCCGACGATTTTTATGCCCTGTGGCTCGACCCGCGCCGGGTGTATTCCTGCGCCTATTTCGCCGAGCCGTCGATGACCCTGGCGCAGGCGCAGGAAGCCAAGCTCGATCACATCTGTACCAAGCTCATGCTCAAGCCGGGCGAGCGCTTCATCGACATCGGCGCAGGGTGGGGCGGGCTGCTGCTGTGGGCCGCCGAGCACTACGGCGTGGACGCGACCGGCATCACCCTGTCGAAGAATCAGTACAACCATGTGAACCGGCTGATCGTCGAAAAAGGCTTGCAGGGACGGGTGCGCATGTTGCTGCAGGACTACCGCGATGTGAACGAATCGCAGCCCTTCGACAAGGTCGCTTCGGTGGGCATGTGCGAACACGTCGGCCGCCCGAATCTGCCGCTGTATTTCAGCAAAATCCGCCGCCTGCTCAAGCCGGGCGGGCTGGTGATGAATCACGGCATCACAGCCGGAGGCGTGGACAACAGCCAGCTCGCCGGCGGCATGGGCGACTTCATCGAGAAATACATCTTCCCCGGCGGGCAGCTCGTGCATGTCAGCGTAATGGCGGAGACCATGACGCGCGGCGGCCTGGAGCCGCTTGACCTGGAGTGTCTGCGGCCGCATTACGCCAAAACGCTGTGGTACTGGGTCGATGCGCTCGAAGGCCATCTCGACGAAGCTCGCCGCGTGCTGGGCGAGCATGCGGAGAAGACCTTGCGCGCTTACCGGCTGTACCTCGCGGGATCGGCCATGGGCTTTGAGCAGGGGTGGATTTCGCTGTTCCAGATTCTTGGAAGCCGTCCGGATGGCGTGGTGGAAGACCGCATCGACTGCGACCGCCTGCTGCGGGCCCGGCAGTCCGAGTATCCGTTCAACCGTAGCTACCAGTATGCGGGCAAGGCAAGCGCAGGCTCGGCAGTCGCGGAGAAGCCGCAAGTCGTTGCGGCGCCGGTCGAAGCGCAGACGGCGTAGTTGCGCGTCATTTTGCGAGTGCGGCGGCGCGGTTTCGCGCCGTCGATGTCCACCCTTCAAGGAGAGGCCATGCCTGCTTCAGACGCTCTTATTTCTTCGATTCGCGCGCAGGAAATTCTCGATTCCCGCGGCACGCCGACCGTCAAGGCCACGATCACCCTGCAGTCGGGGGCGCGCGCCTCGGCGGCGGTGCCTTCGGGCGCTTCCACCGGCAGCAACGAGGCGGTGGAACTGCGTGACGGCGACCCGAAGCGCTATTTCGGCAAAGGGGTGCGCAAGGTGATTGCTCACATCGAGGGCGAAATCGCCGAGGCGTTCAAGGGGCGCGACGTGTGCGATCAGGCCGCGATCGACGCGGCGCTCATCGCGCTCGACGGCACGCCCAACAAGGCGCGTCTGGGCGCCAATGCACTGCTGGCGGTGAGCATGGAGCGCGCGGGCTATCGGCCGGGAGAAGATCTCGCCATTGCGCTCGACCCGGCCTCGACCTCGTTCTATAAAAATGGCCGCTACCACCTGAGCCGCAGCGGCAATCAGGTGCTCGACAGCCAAGATGTGGTCGAGCTGTATCAAGGTTGGCTCAACGTCTTTCCGATTGTCTCGATCGAAGACGGCCATGCCGAGGACGACTGGGCTGGCTTTGCTGCGATGACGCGCCAACTCGGCGGTCAGATTCAGATCGTCGGTGATGACAACTTCGTCACCAATACCCGCATCATCCAGCGCGGCATCGACGAAGGTACGGCCAATGCCTCGCTCATCAAACTCAATCAGATCGGCACGGTGAGCGAGACCATCGCCGCGGTGCGCCTGTGCCAGAAAGTGGGCTGGGGCTCGGTGATGTCGCACCGCAGCGGTGAGACCGAAGACGCCTTCCTGTCCGACTTTGCCGTGGCCGTGGGCGCGGGGCAGATGAAGTCGGGCGCGCCGGCGCGCAGCGAGCGGCTGGCCAAGTACAACCGGCTGACGGAGATTGAGGCGGAATTGGGTGATCGGGCCGAGTTCGTCAACCCCTACCGTTGAGGTCTGGCATGACGGGTGCACCGGCGTTTCACAGCATCGTCTATCCCTCCCCGGAGCAGGAGGCCGCGCAGTCTCGCCCCGATCTTCGTGATGTGTTCCACGACCTGTTCTTAGAGGCGATTTTCATGGGGGCTTACGGCAGCTTTGCCCCGCGCGAAAAGCCGTCGCTCTATGTGGTCCATCAGGGAGATGACGAAGCGCCGTATCGTGCCGAGGTGCTGGCTTTGCTGCAGGCGCTGTTTGGCACGCCCTTGCATGAGCTGAGCGTGGTGCAGTACCGTCAGGCCGCACTATGCGACCTGAAACAGGCGCCGCTGCTCAAGGGCATGCGGGCGTTTCAGCGCGGCATGCAAGAGTTGCGCGCCTCGCTGCGTCGCGCAGAAAAAGCGGATTACGCCGCCGAGGGGCAGCGCTGGTTTGTGGACGCCGCGCTGGTTTACGGCCATGCGCTGCAAGCCCTGCATCAGACGCTGGCCGACGCGGAGCTGCAGTCGCAGGCGCTGCAATCCTTGCAGGGTCATGTCGCCGACTTGCTGGCCTCGCCCGCACACACCGAGCGCATGAAAGAAGCTCAGGCTTTGACCCAAGCGCTGGCGCAGGTGCGCTACGCCTTTCGCGTGGACGGCTCCGCAGTCACCGTGCTGCAAGACCCGCAGGAGCCGGACTACAGCGCCACCATCGCCGATACTTTCGCGCGCTTTCGCCAGGGCGAGGTCAAAGACTACCGGGTGCAGTTCAACCCGGCCTCGCGGTTGAACCATGTGGAAGGGCAGATCCTCGACCGTGTCGCCCTGCTGCACCCGGAGGTGTTCGAGCGGCTGGCGCAGTTTCGCAGCGCGCAGGAAGGTTTTGCCGAGGCCCGCATCGTGCGGCTGGACCGCGAGCTGGCCTGGTATCTGTCCTGGATCGATTACACCCAGCGCTTCGAGCGCGCCGGACTACCGCTGTGCTTTCCCGCCCTCAACCTCGAACAGGGCCATATCGACGCCCGCGAGGCCTACGACATGGCGCTGGCCTGGCAATGTCTCGATGCGCAAAAACCGATGGTGTGCAACGACATGGCGCTGCAGGGCGACGAGCGCATGCTGGTCGTCACCGGCCCCAACCACGGCGGCAAGACCACGCTGGCGCGCACCGTCGGCCAGTTGCACCACATCGCCTCGCTGGGTTTGACCGTGGCCGCGCACAGCGCCAGCCTGTTGCTGCCCGACCAGATGTTCACTCACTTCGAGCGGGTCGAAGACATCAACAATCAGCGCGGCAAGCTGCAGGACGATCTGGTGCGCATGCACCGCATTCTGGCCGCGGCCACGCCGCACAGCCTGGTGCTGATGAACGAGATCTTTTCGTCCACCACGCTCGATGATGCGCTCTGGCTGGCGCGGCGCGTCATGGCGCGGCTCGCGGCTATCGGCGCGGCCTGCGTGTTCGTCACCTTTCTCGACGAGCTCTCCACCTTTGATGCGCACACCGTGAGCATGGTTGGCACGGTCGATGCCCAAGACCCGACCTTGCGCACCTTCAAAGTGGTGCGGCGCGCCGCCGATGGCAAGTCTTACGCGCTGGCGCTGGCGCAGAAATTCGGCGTCACCCGGCAGCAACTGCTCGATCGCATTCCCGCATGAAAGCCCATTTGCTGTTTCCCGACCGCGACTTCGATCCCAAGGTCGATCCGCCGCCGCAATGGCCCGAGCTGGCGCAAGACCTGGAGGTCGATACCCTGCTGGGCGCAATGACCGAGGGTGACGCTTTTTTGCTTGATGTGGCGGCACGCACCCTCATGGCCGCCAGCGGCGCAGGCGATGCCCGCGTCATCGCCTACCGGCAAGCGGCATTGCAGGATGCGCTCGACCATCCCGAACAGGTGAGGGCGCTCTACGCGCTGGTAGTTGAAGCCATCGACTGCCGCAAGAAGCATCTGTTCGGCCTGGGGCTGTTCGGGCGTTATCCCAGCTTCAACCTGCGCGGCGCGGTCGAACTGCTGCAGACCTTTGTGCAATACCTGCGCCGCCTGCGCCAGCAGGCTGATGCGCTGAGCGGCAGCTTCCGCTCCGAGGCCTTCGGCACGCTGTTCGAAAGCCTCAAGCGCGACATCAGCGATGACTATTTCGACACCGTGCAGGAGCATCTGGAGACGCTGCGATTCCGGCATGGTGTGCTGCTCAGCTCGGGCCTTGGCCCGGGCAATGCGGGCAGCGGCTACGTGCTGCATGCGGGCAACGGCAGCCGTGCCGGCTGGCTGGCGCGGCTGCTGCACCAGTCCCCGCCGCAATACACCTTCCGCCTGGCCGAGCGCGACGAGGCGGGCGCGCAGGCGCTGTCTGAACTGGTGGATCGCGGCATCAACGACGTGGCCAACGCCATGGCGCAGGCCACCGATCATGTACTGAGTTTCTTCGAGCTGCTGCGCGCCGAACTGGGCTTTTACGTCGCCTGCCTCAATCTGCAACAGCGGTTGACGGCGCTGGACGTGCCGGTATGCATCCCCACGTTCAAGCCGATCGGCGCCTTGCAATTGCGCACGCAGGCGCTGCGCGACCCCACTCTGGCACTTACCCTGCAGCGCGCCCCGGTGGGCAATGCGCTCGATGCAAACGGCAAGAACCTGATCGCCGTGACCGGGGCGAACCAGGGCGGCAAGTCCACCTTTTTGCGCTCCGTCGGGCTGGCTCAGCTCATGCTGCAGGCCGGTCTGTTCGTCGCGGCCGAATCGTATGACGGCGAGCTGGCCAGCGGTCTGTTCAGCCACTACAAGCGCGAGGAGGACGCTGGCATGCAGGGCGGCAAGCTCGACGAAGAGCTCGACCGCATGAGCGTTATCGCCGATCAGATTCGCCCCGGCGCGCTATGGCTGTCGAACGAGTCGTTTGCCTCGACCAACGAGCGCGAAGGCTCGGAACTGCTGCTTCAGGTGGTCGATGCGCTGCGTCAGCGCGGCATCAAGGTGACGCTGGTCACCCAAGTTCGACGTCTTTGGGCCCCGAATTCGGCCGGAAGTCGTGTCGTGACAGGAACTTAGGCCTCTTTTGGGCGCGAACGCTGTAGTGACACGTCATTTCTTGGAACATTCGTAATTGACGCATAGCCGGAGGTATAGTGGCGACATGTTCGTCAAGCTCACGCGCTCCGGCCCGCGCACCTACGTCAAGCTCGTGGAGTCGTACCGCGACGACGCCGGCGTGGCCCGCCAGCGCGTGGTCGCCACCCTCGGGCGCCTGGAGCAGGTGCGAACCGGCGGCGCCGACGCGCTGGTGCGCGGCCTGCACCGGGTCATTGACGGGGAGGATCCGAAGGCGCCCTCGGTGCGATTCGCCCCGTCCTTGGCGGTGGGCGACACCTGGATGCTGCATGCGCTGTGGCACAAGCTGGGCTGGGACGAGGCGTTCCGCCGCGTGCTGCGCAATGCCCACGGCGCGTTCGACGCCGAGCGACTGCTGCGGGTGATGGTGTTCAACCGCCTGTGCGACGCCACGTCCAAGCTCGGCGTGCTGCGCTGGCTCGAAGGTGCGCAAGTGCCTGGCGTCGACAGCGCCTCGGTCACGCACCAGCGGCTGCTGCGCACCATGGACACGCTGGCCGAGCGCAGCGACGCCATGCAGCGCGCCCTGGCGGCGGCGCTGCGGCCGCTCGTCGACCAGGACCTGTCGATCGTGTTCTACGACATGACCACCATCGGCGTCGAGGGCCACAGCGAGATGCCCGGCGAGATCCGCCAGTTCGGCATGTCCAAGGACGGCGGCATCCGCCGCCAGATCATGCTCGGGGTCGTGCAGACGGCCGAGGGACTGCCCATCGCGCACCGCGTCTGGGAGGGCAACACGGTCGAGGCGCCGACGCTGCACGCGGTGGTCGACGAGATCCTGGCCCTGTACCCCGTCAAGCGCGTGGTGCTGGTGGCCGACCGCGGGCTGCTCAGCCTGGACAACCTGGAGTGGCTGCAGACGGTGCGCATCGGCAAGACT
Organism: Thiomonas sp. 13-64-67; assembly: GCF_002282795.1. Classification (NCBI taxonomy): domain Bacteria; kingdom Pseudomonadati; phylum Pseudomonadota; class Betaproteobacteria; order Burkholderiales; genus Thiomonas; species Thiomonas sp. 13-64-67. Next base: position 80,184 of record NZ_NCKP01000001.1, on the reverse strand, counting down.
GCGCAGCCGCTGGAGTTCATTCTGGCCGTGCCGGGGCGGCGGTACGGCGAGTTCACCGAGATTCTCGGTGCCGTGCAGTCCGAGCACTGCGCGCAGGCCAAGGCCGAGGTCATCGGCGAGACCGCCTGGCAGGGGCTGCGCCTGATCTGGGCGCACGACCCGCAGGCGGCTGCCGAGCAAGGCGCCGAGCGGCGCCAGACCATCGACGAACTGACGAAGCAGGCCGAACGGCGTGCCGGCAAGCTCGATGCACAGGACGCCGGATCGAGCTTCAAGGGTCGTCGTCTGAGCGACTCCGGCGCCAAGGCCTGGCTGTTGCGCGCCGTCAGCGACGCGCACCTGGGCTCGATCATCAAGGTTGATCTGCAGTCGGACCTGTTCGCCTACAACGTCGACGAGACTGCGCTCAAGCGGGCCGAGCTCAACGACGGCAAGCTGCTGCTGGTGACCAACACCACCGACCTCGATCCCGCCGAGGTGATCGCGCGCTACAAAAGCCTGGCCGACATCGAGCGCGGGTTCCGGGTGCTCAAGTCCGAGATCGAGATTGCCCCGGTGTTCCACCGTCTGCCCGATCGCATTCGGGCCCATGCGCTGATCTGCTTCATGGCCCTGGTGCTGTACCGCGTGCTGCGCATGCAGCTCAAGGCATCCGGTAGCGCCTACTCCCCGGAGCGCGCGCTCGAGATCGCTCGCCACATCCAGCTTCACCAGGTGCGCATCGCCGGCCAGGGCACCGCCAGCGGCCTCACCGACCTCAACCCCGAGCAGCTCGCCCTGTTCGATCAACTTCAACTCGACACCCCGACCAGAGCACCCTTCGACATCGCCGCGTAGTGCCAATTTAGACTGCCGAAACATAGGCGGATCAATGGCTTACGAAAAAATAGGTCGAACTCGGGTGGTCACGCACCTGTTCGACGCCGCAAGACGGCTGCAAGGCCAGAACGCCGATCAGGTGCTGATGCTGCGCGCGCAGCGCCGCGACGACGGCAGCCGCAGCTTCCGGCTTGAGGCGGGTGAGGCGCTACAGACCAGCTTCGGCGCCGATCTTTACGCCGAAGTCTTCGGGCCGGATGAATCCGGACCGTCCTGTCAATCGGCCTTGTCCGCTTGGCAATGGGCTTGAAGCAGGGACTGGGCGCGGGTACGCACGGCGTGCGCTGGATGCTGCTCAGCCAGCCGCTGCAACGCGGCTTTGAGCAGCGGGTCGCTCACGGGCATCTCGGCCAGGCTATGCAGGATTTCCAGCCCCTCGATCACATCGCCGTCATGCTCCAGTGCACAGTCGGCCAGCGCCCCGATGGTGTGCGGATCGGCCTGTTTGCCCAGCGCGATGATGGCGCCCATGCGGGTTTCGCTCAGCGGATGGTGCAGGGCGTGGATCAGGCGGTCGGGGTAGGACGTGTGCCGCGCGTAATCGTCGAGATGGGTGCCGCAGTCGGGGCAGACCTGGGCATCGAGCGGAATCTCGGGAAAGCACCAGGTGCAATACTGAAAAGCGCTGCGCTCGCCCATGAAAAACGCTCCAGGCCAGAACGCGATATGAGGGTCGACGACGTTGAATTTTCGCGGCTGAACTCGGCGCCTCATCGACAGCCGCACTGCGCCGACCAATAGACGATGTGGCCCGGCGACACCATTTCCTGAATGCGCGGCAATACCGACTCGACCACTTCCGGCTCATCGAAAAACTCCAGTACCAGCGGCAGATGGACGTTGAGCCGCAGCAGGTCGTCGGCATGCACTTCGCCCTTGCTGCCGAAGCCGGCCACGCCGCGAAACACCGTGACGCCGTGGACTTTATGCTGCTCGTGCAATAGCTTGAAGATCGAGCGCATCAGGTCGTGGTGATCGGTGTCCTTGTCGCCTTCTTTGATATAGACGCGAACCATGGTGACGGATTTGGCGCTCATGCTGAGACTCCCATATTGCGTGACAGAAAGGCGCCGAAAATGGCCGCTGCGATCGACAGCACGACCGAGGCGCCGATATACAACCCGGCCTTCACCATCTCGCCGTTTTCGATCAGATTGAGCGATTCCAGCGAGAAGGTCGAGAAGGTCGTGTAAGCCCCGAGACCGCCGGTGAGAATGCCGGTGCGCAACTCAGGGCTGACGTTGATGCGCTCCAGGGTTTCGAAAAACAAAAAGCCCATCAGAAACGAACCGAGCACGTTGATCGACAGCGTGGCAAAAGGGAACGAGCGTCCCAGCACGCCCTGAACGACGATGCTCTGGCCGTAGCGCGCAAACGCGCCGATGATGGCGAAGAGGGCGATGAAGACGTAAGTCATAGGGAACATCCAAAAAAGGTTGGAAGTGAAAGAACTGCCACGCCGTGAGACGCAGCCCAAGAAACGCCGCAGAAGCCTGACTCAGCCTGGACTCCACACCAGCACCAAGCCAAAAATCACCAGCAACAACACGCCGATATAAGCCAGATAGGCGTTCATCAGCCCGTTCTGCAGGAATCGCAATTTGCGCGCCAGCCATTGCACCGCATGCACCGCCGGGTTGAACAGCAGCGGGCCGAACAGCGGCGCCTGCGAATAATCGAACTGCAATTCTTTCAGGAAATAGGCCTTGCCCTCGAACTGCCGCGCCACCGCGTTTTGCGGCCGGTAGATGAAGTTGTAGAACACCCGCAGCGCGTTGGAGAACGACAGCGCTGTGGTCGCCCCGGCGTGCGCGGCGTAGTCCTCGCCGCCGCACCACAGCGGCGCACGGCGCACGGCATAACGGCGCCGCCCCCATACCAGGGCCAGCGGAATGAGGGCGAGCAAGGGCACGACGATTACCAGCATGGCCGGGGAGATGAAGGCGAACCCGGCCGACAGCGGCACCAGCAGCCGGTCATGCGTCATCTGCTGCGGGGCTTGCGCGGCGGGCCAGGCCGAGGCGGCCATCTGCGGCAGCCAGAACACCAGGCTGACAGCGAACGCGGGCACGGCCAGGCCGGTGATGAGCACGGCTCCCCGTTGCAGCGAGGTGAGGGTGGTCTGGTGTTTGCGGTGCTGCGCGGCGTGTTCCTCGTTCTGCCCGAGCAGACCGACGCCGAACAGCTTCACCATGGTCGCCAGCGCGATGGCCGCAGTCAGCGCCATGCCGGCACCAGCCAGCGCTAAGGCGATGCGCGAACCATCGGTCTTGAGGGTGAAGTCGTGGAACAGGCTCTGGAACAGATACCACTCGCTGACGAAGCCCGCGGTGGGCGGCATGGCGGCCAGACTCATCGCGCCGAACACTGCTCCCAGCCCGAGGGTGAGCGGCGCATGACGCAGGATGGCGCTTTGCCGCAGGTGATGGTCGCCCTGCAGCGACGCAGCGGCATCGGCACTGAGAAACAGCGTGCCCTTGGCCAGGCTGTGGCCCATGAGGTGCAGCATGCCCACGGTCCAGGCCAGGGCCGAGAGGGCGTCTTGCCCGCCCGCGCTGAAGATGAGCGCCGCCCCTAGCGCGGTGACCGCGACCCCGGCGTTTTCGGCCGAAGAGAACGCGAGCAAGCGTCGCCAGTCGCTCTGCTGGAAGGCATAGAGAATCGCCAGAATGGCGGTGAACGTGCCCGCAGCCAGCACCACCACGCCGAACGCGGCCAGCCAGGGCGGATGGCTCATCCACTGCAGCAGCGCACGGCCGAGGGCGAAGTAGGCCGCGTTCATCACCACACCCGACATCAGCGCGCCGCTAGCGCCACTGCCGCTACCGTAGGCACCGGGGTACCACTCGTAAAACGGCAGCAAGCCGAGCTTGGCGCCGAAGCCCGCCAGCCACAGCAAGCCGAGGAAAAAGGCCGAAGCCACGCCCCACTGCGTCCATTGCAGCGCGTAGGTGCCGAAGGCCAGGCTTGGGCCCAGCATGAGCACGGCCAGCAGCAGCGCCACGCCTCCCACTTCGAGCAGCGCGAGCATGAATAGGTTGTCGCGCCCGGCCTGCACGCTGCGATGGTCGGCCAGCAGCATGAGCGCGCCGCCGAAGCCCATCACTTCCCAAGCGATGAGAAAACTCGCGCCGTCCTGCAAGCCATACACCCCGAGCGCCCCGAGCAGCGACAGCGCTGCACCGGCGGCCCAGCCGCGCGCGTGCCCCGTGCCGCCAAGCAGGCTGGCAAAAAAGGCGGGCAGCAGCGCGGGCAGCATCAGCCAAAGTGCGGCGGCATCGGGCTGAAACACCACTGGCGAGTTGCCCAGCAGCAGCAAGTTCTGGCTGGCGCCGCCTTCGGGCAGACCCCACAGTGCGCCCAGCGCCGCCAACGCGCAGCCCGCAGCCAGCAGCAGACGGGGCAGGGCGGTGCCGATGAGCAGATCGGCGAGCAGCGCCAGCAACCAGGCCAGCGCGGCGAGGCCGAAAGCGGTCAACGAGACGGAATCAGGCAGATTCATAAACGCCTCCGTGCACCCGCTGCGGGCTGCGCCGCAGCAGCAAAAGCAGGGCTTCGATCAGCGCCGCCGGATTGGGCGGGCAGCCGGGCAGCCACACGTCCACCGGCAGGATGCCGTCCAGCCCCTCGTGGCAGGCATAGCCGCCGCCATTGGTGCCGCCGCCGGTGGCGCAAGTGCCAGCGGCCATGACCCAGCGCGGCTGCGGCATGGCCTCATAGGTGCGTAGCAGCGGCTCGCGCATGGCGGTAGTCACCGGGCCGGTGACCAGCAACAGGTCGGCAAAGCGCGGCGAGGGCGTGAAAAAAATGCCCAGGCGATGCAGGTTGTAGAAGGGGTTGAGCAGGGCCTGCAGCTCGCTTTCGCAACCGTTGCACGAACCGGCGTCCACATGGCGGATGTGCAGGCTGCGGCCGAAACCCTTCATCGCTTGCGCGAGTTCGGCTTCTTTCGCGGCGTCGGGGTTCGTGGGGGCGGCTTGGTCGGGGTTGAGCAGATCGGCCTTGTCGCGCACGCCAAACGCCCAGTCATGGCTGACGCTGAACGCGCCTTCCGGGCAGACCTCGGTGCAGAGCTGGCAGCCGACGCACCGGGCGTAGTCGAGCTGAATCGCGCCCGCTTCGCTGCGCGTAATGGCCGAGGCCGGGCAGGCCGCGACGCAATCGCTGCACCCGCTTTGCTCGCTGGAGCAGCGCGTGGCATCGAAGCGCGGCAGGCCGAGCACGCCCTCCTGCCCGTCGGGGCCGGGGCGCTCGGGCCAGGGGGTGGTGGCGCGGCCTTTTTGAAGGCCAAACCAAGTCCATACAGGCATGGTGGCGCTCCTCTTTTTAGCGATCAGCGCCCGCGATGGACAGGCCGAAGCTGGCTTCGTTGATGGCGTAATCCATCATGTTGCTGTCCTCCACAGTGAACGGAAACACCCGCCAGTTCGAGAACGACGGCTCTTTGATTTTCACGCGCTGCAGCCGGGTGCGGTCTTCGCTGAGGTGCACGGCGTAAAGCAGACCGCCGCGCGTGGCCTCGGCCCAGCCCAACCCTTCGCCCTGCGGATCGGCGTCTTCCATCACGTCGAAGCGCAGCACTGCGCCCGGCTTGGTGCGGCCGATGGTCTGACGAATGATGGCCAGCGATTCGCGGATTTCTTCCATGCGCACCAGCGAGCGCGCGTGGGCGTCGCCGCCTTGCTGCACGGGCACCGAGAAGCGCACCTTCTCGTAGTTGGCGTAGGGATGATCGCGGCGCAGATCGCGGTCGAGGTTGCTGGCGCGCTCGATCGGGCCGCAAGCGCCCTGGTCGAAGGCCACCTGGCGCTCCAAGCGGCCCGTGGTCATCAGCCGGTCGAGGTGGCTGCGGGTGTTTTCCAGGCGCTGCAGATAGCGGTCGATCTCGTCGTTGACGCTGTCGAGCGCCTTGTCCAGCCCGGTTATATCGAGATCGCGGCGCAGGCCGCCGGGGGTGATGAGCCCGCGCAGAAAGCGGCTGCCGGTGAGTCTGCCGTTGATCTGCTTCACCCGCTCTTCCAGCAGATGCCCTTCAGCCTCGCCGACCTTGAGCGTGGTGGTCTTGGACAGATGGCCGAGGTAATGCAGATGGTTGTACAGACGCTCCAGTTCGGCCAGGACGACGCGCAGATAGCGGGCGCGCGGCGGAGCCCGCCAGCCCATGGCGCCCTCCACGGCCTGGGCATAGGCCAGCGCATGCGCCACCGAGTCGATACCGCTCACGCGCTCGGCCAGCACCGCGCCCGTCGCCAGCGTGGCGCCCTGAAAGCGCCCTTCCATCGCCCGGTGCTTGTAGAACAGCCGCGGGTGATAGTGCAGGATGCCTTCGCCGATGTAGAAAAACAGAAACTGCGCCGACTCCACAATGTCGGCCCGTACCGGCCCGAAAGGCAGACGCTGGATGTCCGGCCCCTGCACCTGCGGCACGATGGGCGGTAGCGACGCATAGTCTCTTGCCGGGGCCGCGGGGTCGAAGCCAGACGCCAGGGGCGCCGGATCGCGCGGCTCGCCCTCGTGCAAAACCAGTGGGTTCGGCTCGGGATGACCTTCGAAGCGCAGGCCGTATAAGTCCATCATCTCGCGCTCGTACCAGCCCAGCAGCGGCAGCTTGTTGGCCAGCGACGGCAGGGTGCGATCTTCCGGCCGCACGCGCCAGATCTTGTAGGGCTGGTTCGTGCCCTGGCTGAGCAAACCGCCGGGCCGCCCCAAGGTTTGCTCGCCCCCTTGGGGGGCAGGCGCCGCTTGCGGCGCCGTGGGGGCGCTACTGACGTAGATCACTTCCATGCCGCCGTTGGCGCAACTACAGGCGTAGGCCATCTGCATGCGGCCGTGGGCGCTGGGCGTGTCGCCCAGTTCGGTGAGCAGGCTATCGGCCGCCGTCGGCAATTCGGCGGGGCTCAGGCGGGTGGTGTCGCAAAAACGCATCTCACGCCCCTCCCAGTTGCGTGGCGATGCCGGCCAGATGATTCCAGATCGACGGCAGCCACCACAGGCCGAGCAACAGGATGGCGGCCAGCGCCACCGCCATCGGTGCTACATGGACGAATTTCAATTTCAGATGCGGCGCATGGTCGGGGCGCGGGCCGAAGAACATGGCGCGGAAGTGGTTGAGAAAGCCGATGAAAATGACGATGAGCAGCACCGCCATCCACCACACCGCCCAGGGATTGGCGCTCTGCATGCCGCCGCGCAGGATGGTGAGTTCCGACAGAAACAGCCCGAACGGCGGCGCGCCGGTGATGGCCACCGCCCCGGCCAGCCAGATGGCGCCGCTGCGCGGAAAAAAGCGCAGCACGCGGCGAATCTTGGCGATCTCCTTGCTCTCGTAGGCGTGCATCATGTTGCCCGCGCCGAAGAACACCAGCGATTTGGTCAGCGAGTGGTTGAGCATGTGATAGAGCGCGCCGATCACGCCCAGCGGCCCGCCGAAGCCGAAGCCCAGCGCGATCACGCCCATATGCTCCACACTCGAATACGCCGCCAGCCGTTTGATGATGGTCTGTCGGCTGATGAACAGCGCCGCCACCAGCAGGCTGAAGGCGCCCAGAACCACCAAGGCGGTGCGCGCCATCGTTTCAATGGACGTGGCTTGCAGAATGTGCAGATAGCGCACGATGCCCAGCATGGCGCAGTTGAGCAGCGCGCCGGAGAGCATGGCCGAGACAGGCGCCGGGCCTTCGCTGTGTGCATCCGGCAGCCAGGTGTGCATGGGCGCCAGGCCCACCTTGGTACCAAAACCCACCAGCACCAGCAGGAAGGAAAGCATCAGCAGCAAGGGCTCGGCCTTGGGGGCGATGGCGGCGAGATTGGCCCAGGTCATGTCGTACACCGGGCCGAGGATGAAGGTGCCGGCCCAGTAAAACAGCACCGTGCCCAGCAGCGCCAAACCCAGCCCGGCGGAGACGATGACGATGTACTTCCACGCCGCCTCGATGCTTTCGGGCGCGCGTTGAAAGCCCACCAGAAAGGCGCTGACGATGGTTGTGAGGTCGATGGCGATCCAGTACAGACCCGGATTGTTCTGCGCCGGGGCGAAGAACATGGTGAGCGCGAACGCCGCAAACAACGAATAGAAGCGGTGCAGCCGCGCCTGCTCGCCGTGCATCCAGCGCATATAGCCGATGGCGTACACGCTGGCCAGCAGATACACGATGGCCAGGCAGAACATCACCCACACGCCGAAGGTGTCGAGCAGCAGGTAATGGTTCAGCGCGGTGATGGGCTGACTCGGCGTGGCAATGAGCAACACGACGACCAGCACGAAATCGATGATGGCCGCGGCGAGGTTGAGCGCTTCGGCCACGCGACTGCGACGCGACACCCAGCTCCCCGCCATCGCCAGCGCGGTGACGATCCAGATGGCATATAACGCGTTCCAGATCATGGCCTCACCCCACCAGCCTCGTGAGTTCGCGGCTGCTCGTGGTGCCGATTTCCTTGTGCAGGAAGCGGATCAGCATGCCGAAGGTGGAGACGATGATCAGCAAGTCGAACAGAATCACCATTTCCAGCAGCAGGGGCATGCCCGGCACCAGAATCTGCGAACCGAGAAAGATGCCGTTCTCGATCACCAGCAGCCCGAGGATGGAACTCACCGCCTCTGCCCGCAGCACCAGCATGAGAAAACCGATGAGCTTGAGCGAGAACATGGCGGTGAGCGCCAGCACCGCGATGTTGTCCACCAGATTCATGCGCACGCCCAGCTTGTGAGCAAGCGCATAGGAAAACAGCACCAAAAAGCCGCCCAGCACGATGCTCGATGCCGGTTGCAGCAGCGGGGTGAATTCGCGGTTCTGCCCCAGCCCGTTGACGATGCGCACCAGCAGATAAGGCAGCAACGTGCCGCGAAACAGCGCGGTGAGCGCGGCGATGAAGATCAACTCCGGGTAATGCCCGCTGATGCCGATGGCCGCCGACAGCGCCGCGATCACCCACGACTCGGCCGCAAAGGCCAGAATGTGGTTCTTGATCCAGTGCGAGCCCAGCATGACGAAAGCCAGGATGAGGGCGACGATGGTCAGCAGGCTGAAGAGCGAAGCCTGCACGCCGCCTAGGTGGAAGATCAGCATGGTTGGGCCCTCACACCTGACGCGCCACGATGGCGAGAATCGCCATCAGGAAAGACAGCGCCAGCGGCTCCTGATAGCGGTAGAAGCGCAGGCGCGACTGCGCGGTATCGACGAACACCATGATCAGCGCGACCGCCGCCCATTTGGCCAGCAGCGCAAGGGTGGCGCCCAGAATGCCCAGCGCCGTGCCTTTGATGGACAAGCCCCAGGGAATGGTGAGCACGTTGAGAAAAATGGTGTAGAGAATGGCCTGCTTCATCCACGACGCCCACTTCAGCAGCGCCAGCAGCGGGCCGGAGTATTCGAGGATGCGGGCCTCGCCGATCATGTAGATCTCGTAGTGGATGCTCGAATGGATGGGCAGGCGCTCGGTTTCCACCGTCAGCAAAATGAAAAAGGCCGCAACCAGGAATAAGTGCGCCGGGCTCCAGAACACCGCCGGGCTGGCCACCAGCAGATGGTTGACCACGAAAGGCAGCATGGCCTGCGCAAGCAGGGTGATGCCGACGAACACCATGATCAGCGTGGGCTCGGCCAGGATGGAGAGCATGGCTTCGCGGCTTGATCCCAGTCCGCCGTAGGGATGGCCGCTGTCCAGCCCGGCGAGCAGGATGGCGAAGCTGCCCAGGGTGAGAATGAGCCCGCCGCCGAGAATGTCGCCCATGTCGGAGAGCGGCAGCGGATAGTTGGTCAGCACCGGAATGAGAATGGGCACCGTGAGCATGGCCGAGAACGCCACGATGGGCGCGGCCCAGAAAATCCACGAAGCCGTCTGCGGCACCACGATTTCTTTGCGCAGCAGCTTGAACAGATCGCGGTAAGGCTGAAAGAGGCTGGGGCCGCGGCCGCGCTGCACCTTCTCTTCCATCGTGACGATGAAGCCGTGCAGCAAAGGCGAGAGCAACACAATGGCCAGTACCTGGCACACTTGCTGCAAGATGACGTCACCGCGCATGGCTCCTCCCTGTCGTGAAACGCAAGCGATTGCAAGGCTTGCGGCAGGTAGGAGTCATTAGCTTGGGGGCAGCCCCACGCGGTTTTGGCGAACTCCATCGCCTTAATAGTTGCTGTGCAGTCTAGGAGTTCAAACCGAAAAGGGTCAAGCTGACATCCGTTTCAAAACGCAAATCGGACGACCAAACTTTACCCCAGCGAGATGGCTGAATGATGCGGTCACAAGCTCGCCACTGGCAATGCTGGGCCGCAGGCGCTACAAACTTAGAAATACACGCGGGAGACGACGCATGAACCGTAACGGCAACACCACACAGCAATTGATCGAACCCAGCGAGGGCAACCGCATCGAGACCGACTCGTTCGGTCCCATCGAAGTCTCCGAGGCGCATCTGTGGGGCGCGCAGACGCAGCGTTCGCTGCAGCATTTCGCCATATCCACCGAGCAGATGCCGCGCGAGTTCATCCGCGCCCTGGCGCTGGTCAAGCGGGCCTGCGCTGGGGTGAATGCCGAGTTGGGCAAACTCGATCTGCGCACCGCGCAGGCCATTATCGAGGCGGCCGACGAGGTCATTGCCGAACGCTATCCCGACGAGTTTCCGCTGGCGGTCTGGCAGACCGGCTCGGGCACGCAGACCAATATGAACATGAACGAGGTGCTGGCCAACCGCGCCTCGGTGCTGCTGGGCGCAGGCGTGGGTCTGGCGCGCGGCGTGCATCCCAACGATCAGGTCAATATGGGGCAGTCGTCGAATGACATTTTCCCCACGGCCATGCATGTGGCCGCCGCTGCGCAGACCGTGCAATATCTGCTGCCCGCACTCATCGCCCTGCGCACCACCCTGCAGACCAAGGCGGAATCTTTCGCCGACATCGTCAAAATCGGCCGCACCCATTTGCAGGACGCCACGCCTCTCACCCTCGGGCAGGAATTTTCGGGCTACGTCGCCCAACTCGATCTGGCAAGGCGCGCCGTCGACGCCGCGCTGGGGCCGGTCTATGCACTGGCCGTGGGTGGCACCGCGGTGGGCACCGGGCTCAACACCCATGCGTCGTTCGGCGTGCGCGTGGCCACCGAGTTGGCGCGGCAGACCGGGCTGCCGTTCACCAGCGCCGAGAACAAGTTCGCCGCGCTCGCCGGGCACGAGGCGCTGGTGTTCCTGCACGGCGCGCTCAAAACGCTGGCGACGGCGCTGATGAAGATCGCCAATGATGTGCGTTGGCTGGCGTCTGGGCCGCGCAGCGGATTGGGCGAGATTCGCATTCCCGAGAACGAGCCGGGCAGTTCCATCATGCCGGGCAAGGTCAACCCCACGCAGTGCGAGGCGCTCACCATGGTGTGCGCGCAGGTGTTCGGCAACGATGTGGCGATCAATATCGGCGGGGCTTCCGGCAACTTCGAGCTCAATGTATTCAAGCCGCTGATCGCGCACAACGTGCTGCAAAGCCTGCGGCTGCTGGCCGATGCGATGAACAGCTTCGATCATCATCTGGCGCGCGGCATCGAGGCCGACCGGGCGCGCATCACCGAGTTGATGCAGCGTTCGCTGATGCTTGTTACCGCGCTGGCGCCGCACATCGGCTACGACCAGGCGGCGGCCATTGCCAAGTCGGCCCACCACAGCGGCAGCACCCTGCGCGAAGCAGCGCTGGCCTCGGGGCTTGTGAGTGCGGAAGACTACGACCGCTGGGTGCGGCCGCAGGACATGGTGAGAACCAGTTGACGCGGCGCTTACTCGCCGAGGAAATGCCGCGCGTAGCGCCGGTTGACCTGGCTCAGACGCAGCAGTAAGGCGAAATCGGCCACGCCGAAGTCCGGGTCCCAAGCGGGCGCGCCGCACACTTTGGCGCCGACACGCAGATAACCCTTGAGCAGCGGTGGCGGCTCTACTGCGAGGTCTTGCCGCAGGTGCTGCACCGGCAGGGCGAGACGCGGGTGCACCCGGTCTTCGATCGCGGCCAGATGGCTTTTCTGCAGTTGCGCCCAGAGGCTGGCGGCGGTGTGTCCGCCGCAGTGCATCGACATGCTGGCGCAGCCGATCAGGGCATCGAGCCCGTGGCGTTGCATATAGGTGGCGATGCCGCCCCACAGCGCCATGATGACGGCGCCGGTGCGATAGTCGCGGTGCACACACGAGCGACCGATTTCGAGCAGGCGGGGCTTGAGGTGATACAGGCGGGTGAGATCGAATTCGGTTTCGGTGTAGAGCGTACCCACGCGCTTGGCCTGATGCGGCGGCAGGGCGCGGTAGGTGCCGATCAGGCGTCCGTCGCCGTCGCGTACCAGCAGGTGGTCGCAGTAGGCGTCGAACAGATCGATGTCGAGGCCGGGCTCGGGCGTTTTGATCTGCGCGCCCATTTCTTCGACGAACACCTTGTAGCGTAGGCGCTGCGCCTCGCGCACTTCATCGCCATGACGCGCCCAGGCAACGCTGAGACTCTGCGAGGCTTGTCCGGCTGCGGCGTTCAGGCCCGCCGCGTTGTGCTCAGTGCGCCTGTCCAGCGGACGCGCGTGTTCGTCGTCGAACATGGTCTTTCCTCCATATCGGATAGGAGCCCCCAGGGCAGGGCTAGGCCCAGCCCGCCCCCCGTGGGGGTCAAGAAAACTTGGGTCGGCCCTGCGTTTTCTTGAGTGAAAGATAAGAACGCGCCGTGACAGTTCAGTGAAGGTCTCGTGAATTTGGTGTGACAGTGCAAGCAAGCTGACGAGTTGTGAGCAGGGCCTCAATCGCCCAGCAAATCCGGGCTGACGCAGGCGCGCAGACTGCGCTGGATGCCGACTTCGCGGCTGCGTTCCACCGCCCAGAGCAGGCCGCTTTTGCGCAATGAGAACTGCTGGTCGCAGCCGGTGATCCAGTAAAGCCCGGCGCGGCCGAGGATGGGTTGATGGCCCACGAGCACCAGCGCACCGCCTTCGCGCGGAAATTCGGACACGACCGAGAGCAGTTCCTCCATCGACGATTCCGGGCGCAGGCGCAGGTCGATCACCGGATAGTCGTTGAGATGCTGCGCAGTCTGGCGCGCTCGCTGGGCGGGGCTGGAAATCACCGTCCAGGGTTTGGGCAACTGCGATTTGATCCACCCGGCGACCTGGGCCGCGTCGCGTCGGCCTTGCTTGGTGAGGTTGCGGCGCAGATCGACCTCGTCGCCCTGCGCTGAGCCCGCGGCGTCTTCGGCCTCGGCGTGTCTCCAGAAAATAACGTGGAAATTCGGCATGTTAGACAGGGAAGTGAGTGTCATTTCAATCCTTGAAGGATACATGGCAAAAATGTCATCTCACTGTAAACCACACTGAAACACTCAGTATGCGTTACATCACAAGGCTCAAAATCGGAAATAAATCAATGCTGCATCACGGCGAGAAAGACCGGAATGGAGAAGGCGCCGAGTACGGTGGACAGGCTGACCAGGCCGGCCACGTAGGGGCCGTCACCGCCCATGCGGGCCGCCAGCACGTAGGCGCTCGACGCTGTGGGCATGGCGGCGAACAGCACCAGCACCAAGGCCTGCAGCGGCGGCAGTGCAAACGCCCAAGCCAGCGCCATCGCAGACAGGGGCAGCAGCAGGTGCCGGATGCTCAAAAACCACAGGCCCACCGGCAATTCCCGGTGCAGGCCGCGCCATTGCAGACCGGCGCCCACGGTCATCAGCCCTAGTGCGATGGAGGCATGGCCGAGCCGATCCAGCGCGGGCACGATGGGCTCGGGCAGCGACAGGCCGAGGCTGTGTACCGTCAGCCCGGCGACGGTGGCGATGAGCAGGGGGGTGCGCAACAGTTCGCGCCAGACATTGCTTTGCGCATGACGCGCCAGGGCCCACACCGCCGCGACATTGCACAGCGGCACCCCCACGGCGATGAGCACCGCGACCAAAGACACCGCGGGCGGGCCGCCCACCCGATCGGCGACGGCCAGGGCAATGTAGGAATTGAAGCGAAAGGCGGTCTGCACGCCGCTGGCCACGCAACGCCGGTCGGCCTTGCGCGACCAGAAGGCCAGATACGACAGGCCGATGCCGATGAGCAGCATGGCCGCCCCGGCGATGACGAAGTCCCGCGTGTCGCCCAGACTGGCATGGCCGCGGCTGGTGGTGGAAAACAGCAGCGCCGGAAACAGCACGAAATACACCAGCCGTTCCACCCCGTCCCACACGTTGCGGTTGAGCGCGGTGAAGCGCACGAGCAGCAGCCCCAGCACGATCAGGATGAAGTCCGGCAGCAGGAGCAGGGCGTCGTGCAGCATGGGGTGGGGTCAGAGGCAGCACAGGTGCGGCAGCCCACGACGGCGGGAGCCGCACCTATTTTCAAAGCCGCGAGTCGCGTCCTTCGCCGGGATCGGAGAATTCGTCTGCGGCTTCGGTGGGGCGGCGCTGCACCAGCACCTTGTCGATGCGCTTGCCGTCCATATCGACGATCTCGAAAGTCCAGTCGCCCCAGTGCACGATGTCGCCAGTGGCTGGCAGGCGTGCGAGCAGTAGCATGAGCATGCCCGATAGGGTGTTGTAGCGCTGCTTTTCCTCGTCGGGCAGACGGGCCAGGCCCAGGCGGGTCTTGAGGTCTTCCACGGTGATGAGGCCGTCCATCAGCCAAGAGCCGTCTTCGCGCTGTATCGCCCAAGGTTCTTCGGACGGATGCGACTTGAACTCGCCTGCAATGGCCTCCATCAAGTCCTGCACGGTCACGATGCCCATGGTCTGGCCGTATTCGTCGATCACCACGGCGGTGTGTTCGGGACTCTGGCGGAAGGTCTGCAGCAGCTCCAGCCCGGTCAGGCTTTCGGGCACGAAGGTCGCGGGTACGGCGGCCTTGCTCAGATCGTCGATACCCTCGCGGCGGATGAAACGGCCCAGCAAATCCTTGGTCGAGACGATGCCGACCACTTCCTCCAGCCCGCGTTTGACCAGCGGAAAGCGCGAATGAGTCGACTGCGCGATTTTGTTCAGGTTTTCGCTCAGCGGCTGATCGACGTCGAGATATTCGATCTCGTTGCGCGGCGTCATCAGCGAGGCGATCTGCCGGTCGTCAAGGCGGAACACATTGCGCACCATCTCGTGCTCCTGCTCCTCGATCACCCCGGCGTCCGAGCCTTCTTCGAGCACCTCGTTGATCTCGGCCTCGGTCATCTGCGGCATGGTGTTGTGGCGCACGCGTAGCAAGGTCAGCAGCAGGTCGGTGGAAATGGACAGCAGCTTGACGAAGGGCGCCGCGCCGCGGGCGATCCAGGTCATGGGCCGCGCCATCACCATGGCGATGCGCTCGGGCGCGAGTTGCCCCAGCCGCTTGGGCACCAGCTCGCCAATGACGATGGAGGCGAAGGTGATGATCAGCACCACGATGGCCGTGGCCGACACCCCGGCAAACTTGGGCAGCAGACCCAGCGAGATCAGCCAGTTGGCCACCGGCTCGGAAAACGCCGCCTCGCCCAAAATACCGTTGAGCACACTGATGGAGGTGATGCCGATCTGCACCGTGGACAGCAAGCGCGTGGGCTGCTCGGACAGATGCAGCGCGGTGCGGGCGTTTTCATTGCCGGCCTCCGCCAGCGCGGTCAGGCGAGCACGGCGCGCCGTGACCAGCGCGATCTCCGACATGGCGAACAGACCATTGAGCAGAATCAGACCGAACAGAATCAGCACTTCCATGACGGGCGCTCCAGAGCGGACGAAACACGGAAAAAAGCAGTCGCCTGTGCTGCGGCCCAGCGAAGATGCAAAGAGGCACCGGGCAAGATCGGGCAGGCGGGGCGGCGGGTGCGCAAGGGCTGCGCAGAGCGCTGGGCGGTGGTTGCAAACCCGGCACAGAGCTTAGGGAACAAAGGGCCGGGTAACAAAGACGCAGGGTCAGGATCCAAGGAGTGGGTGTCGGAGCGGGCTGGCATTCGGCCTATGCTTCACGTTGGTTTGCGCCGCGGGCTTATCGCCTACGCAAACCCGCAAAACAAGATCCAAACATCGCGGAGCCCATTCCATGTCGAGTCAACAAGAGCCCCAATTAGACCAAAAACCCCAGTCGCCCTCCGAAATGCAACATTTGTCCACCCGTTTGCAACATCACCCGTATCAACCTCCAGCCGGTTTTGGTGCGGTGGAGCCCGGCGTGCACCATGCCTCCACCGTGATCTTCCCGGATGTGGCGACGATGCGCGCGCGCGACTGGCGCAGCAAGGCCGGCTATACCTACGGGCTGCACGGCACCCCCACAACGTTCATCCTGGAAGAGCGTCTGGCCGCGCTCGATGGCGGGCGCCACTGCGTGCTCTGCCCCTCGGGTCTTTCGGCCATCGCCTTGGTCGATCTCGCTTTGTTGAAGCAAGGCGACACGGTGCTGTTGCCGGGCAATGTGTACGGCCCGAGCCGCGAACTGGCCGAGCGCTTTCTCGGGGCCTGGGGCATTCAGCACCAAATCTACGAAGCCACTTGCACCCCTGAAGAACTCGCCAAGCTGATCACGCCGCAAACCAAGCTCCTCTGGCTGGAAGCGCCCGGTTCGGTCACGATGGAAATGCCCGATCTGCGCGGACTCATTGCCGTGGCACGGCAGCACGGCATCCTCACCGCCATCGACGCCACTTGGGCTGCCGGCATCGCGCTGCAGCCCTTCGATCTCGGCGTGGATGTGGTGATGCAGGCCCTTACCAAATACCAAAGCGGGGGCGCCGACCTGCTCATGGGCAGCGTGACCACCCGCGACGATGCCCTGCACGAACGCCTGCTGCTCACCCACATGCGGCTCGGCCTGGGCGTGGGCGCGGACGACGTCGCCCGCGTGCTGCGCGGTCTGCATACCCTGCCGCTGCGCTATGCCGCGCACGACGCCAGCGCGCGGCGCATCGCGTTGTGGATGCAAGACCAGCCCCAGGTGGCGCAGGTGCTCCACCCGGCGCTGCCCGGCAGCCCCGGCCACGCGCACTGGCAGCGCGACTGCACCGCCGCAGCCGGGCTGTTCAGCGTGGTGTTCGATGCGCGCTACACCTCCGCTCAGGTCGATGCCTTCGTCGACGCCTTGCAGCTCTTCAAGATCGGCTACTCCTGGGGCGGCCCGGTGAGCCTGGCCGTGCCCTACGACGTGCAGGCCATGCGTCCGGCGGGACGCTGGCCGCACCAAGGCGGCCTGGTGCGCCTGGCCATCGGCCTCGAAGACCCGCAAGACCTGATCGACGACTTGCGGCAGGCGATGCAACAAATGTTCTGAACGTTGTCACCCAACAGCGCCCAAAATCCGTTGAGGCTCCATAACCTAACTTTACGGGGAACCCATCATGTTTCGGCCAAGTCTGTTGATGAGCGGCGCAGTGTTGTTGTCATTACTGGGTGGTTGCGCTGTCGTGCCGCCGTCCTATTCCACGGCGTATGCGCCTGCGCAGCAGCCGAGCGATCAGCAACCTGTTTATCAGCAGCCGGGCTACGCACCGTATGCCCAGCCGGGGTATGCCGGGGCTTATGCGTCGGCGCCGCCCGAGTATGCGCAGCAACCGGCCTATGTGCAGCAGCCTGCCTACGCGGCGCAGCCGGGCTACGCACCCGCGCCGGTGGCGCAATCGGCTTTGCCGGGCGCGGCGCTGGGGGCGGTGGCTGGCGGGCTGATCGGTTCGCGCTTCGGCGCGGGCAACGGCCGCACGGCCATGGCCGCCACGGGCGCGGCGCTGGGCGCTGTGGTGGGGGCCAATGCGGCCAATCCCTATGCCACGCAGATCACGCCGGGTACGGTGATCGGCGGGGTGGTCGGTGGGCTGGTGGGATCACGCTTCGGCCACGGCAATGGCAAGACGGCGGCGGCGGCGCTGGGCGCGGCCGTGGGGGCGATGGCGGGATCGCAGTATCCGGCAGTCAGCCTGCCGTGATGCTGCCGTAATGCTGCTTTGAGGCCCGTTTATTCGAACCAGTGCAGCAGACTGTCGAGGCCGCCATGGTCGATGGCGGCGGTGGCGGCTTCGCGCACCTTGGGTTTGGCGTGGTAAGCCACGCTGAAGCCCACCGCGTTCATCATGGGCAGGTCGTTAGCGCCGTCGCCGATCACCAGCACTTCGCCGGGATCGCAGCCCAGATCGTCGCAGAAGGCGAGCACGGCCTTTTTCTTGGCTTCGCCGTCGATGATGTCGCCGATGAGTGTGCCGTCGAGCGCCTCGCCCTTCACGCCCAGCACATTGGCGGCAACGCGGTCGAAGCCTAGGCGCTGTTTGAGCCGGTCGGTGAAGTGGGTGAAGCCGCCGGTGACGAGCTGGGTTTTCAGTCCGGCGGCCTTGGCGGCGGCCAGCAGGGTTTCGGCGCCGGGGTTCAGGAGCAGGGTGTCGGTGTAGAGCTTGTCGAGTGAGGCAAGCGGCACCCCGGAGAGCAGGGCCACGCGCTGGCGCAGGCTGGTGGCGTAGTCGGCGATCTCGCCGCGCATGGCGGCCGCGGTGATGGCGGCGATCTCGTCTTTCTTGCCGACGGCGGCGCCGATTTCATCGACGGTCTCGATGTTGATCAGCGTGGAGTCCATGTCCATCGCCAGCAGCTTGAAATCACCCAGATGCAACCCGGCGGGCACAATGGCCCAGTCGATATGGTGCTCGCGGCAATAGGCATCGAGTGCGCGGCGCATGCCGGGCCCGGCGCTGCGGATGTCGCGCAGGCGCGCGCCGTTATGGCCGCGGTTGGGGCCGTGGTCGTCGGCAAATTTTTCCAGACTGATCGGTGCGGCGATGTGGCAGAGATGATCGTGGTTTTCTTGCGAGATCGGGGCGGTGTGGCGCTGAATGACGAGGTGGTACATGGTGTGTGCGTGTGCGGATGCGATAGGGCTGTTGGGAGGTTTGCGTCGGACTTTACGCCAGCGCCTCAGGCAATCGCCACCTCGGTCCGCGGCGCGCCGAGTTGCTTGAGGGTGTCGCGGATGAGCTGGGCGCGCTGCATGGCGTCTTTGGTCGGGCGTTCGATGCGCAGTCGGTCGTTGCCGGTGAGCTTGATGTGGCGGTTCTTCTGGATGAGGTCGATGATGCGGGCGGCGTCTACCGGGGCGTCCTTGCGGAAGTGCAGGATGGCCACTTCTTCGGCCGCATCGATCTTGGTGATGCCGTAGCCCTGCGCGATTAGCCGCAGACGGTGCGTGTCCACCAGCGCCTGCGCGGGCGGCGGCAGGCGGCCGAAGCGATCGACGATTTCCTCGGCCACGCTGTCGAGTTGGGCGCTGGTAGTGGCGCTGGCCAGACGCTTGTAGAGCGAAAGCCGGGCATGCACGTCGCCGCAATAGTCGTTGGGCAGCAGGGCGGGCACATGCAGATTGATCTCGGTGGTCACGCCCAGCGGGTTGAGCAGGTCGGGCTCGCGGCCTGCGCGCAGCGCCTTCACGGCCTCGCTCAGCATGTCGTTGTAGAGCTGGAAGCCGATCTCCTGCATATTGCCCGATTGCTGCTCGCCAAGCACTTCGCCGGCGCCGCGAATCTCCAGGTCGTGCATGGCCAGATAGAAGCCCGAGCCCAGTTCTTCCATCTGTTGAATGGCTTCGAGCCGCTGTCCGGCCTGCTTGGTCAGGCTCTGCACATCGGGCACCAGTAGATAGGCGTAGGCCTGGTGATGCGAACGCCCGACGCGGCCGCGCAACTGGTGCAGCTGCGCCAGGCCGAACTTGTCGGCCCGCGCCATGACGATGGTGTTGGCGCTGGGCACGTCGATGCCGGTTTCGATAATGGTGGTGCACAGCAGAATATTGAAGCGCTGGGCGTGGAAGTCGCGCATCACCCGCTCCAGATCCCGCTCGTGCATCTGGCCGTGGGCGATTTCGATGCGCGCTTCGGGCACCAGTTCTTCGAGCTGACGACGGCGGTTTTCGATGGTCTCGACTTCGTTGTGCAGGAAGTACACCTGACCGCCGCGCTTGATTTCGCGCAGGATGGCCTCGCGCATCACCGCGCCGCTTTCGCTGCGCACGAAGGTCTTGATCGCCAGCCGCTTCTGCGGCGCGGTGGCGATAACGCTCAGATCGCGCAGCCCTTCGAGCGCCATGCCCAGGGTGCGGGGAATGGGTGTGGCGGTGAGGGTGAGCAAATCGACCGAGGCGCGCAACGCCTTAAGCGCCTCTTTGTGGCGCACGCCGAAGCGGTGCTCCTCATCGACGATGACCAAGCCGAGCCGGTCGAACTTGACCGTGGGCGACAGCAGCTTATGGGTGCCGATGACGATGTCCACCGTGCCGCGCGCCAGGCCGTCGAGCGCGGCGCTGATCTCCTTGGTGCTGCGAAAGCGCGACATCTCGGCAATGCGCACCGGCCAGTCGGCGAAGCGGTTGCGGAAGGTCTCGCAGTGCTGCTCGGCGAGCAGGGTGGTGGGGGCGAGCACGGCCACCTGCTTGCCGCCCATCACCGCCACGAACGCGGCGCGCAGCGCGACTTCGGTCTTGCCGAAGCCGACGTCGCCGCAGACCAGGCGATCCATCGGCTTGGGGGAGATCATGTCCTGCACCACCGCATGGATGGCCGCGGCCTGATCGGGCGTCTCCTCGAAACCGAAACTCGCGGCGAAGGCTTCATAGTCCTGCGGCGAGTAGCGGAAGGCATGGCCCTGATGCGCGGCGCGGCGGGCGTAGATGTTGAGCAGCTCGGCGGCGGCGTCGCGTACCTGTTCGGCGGCTTTGCGCCGGGCCTTGTCCCACTGGCCTGAGCCGAGGGTGTGCAGCGGCGCGTCTTCCTGCGCCGCGCCGCTGTAGCGGCCGATGAGATGCAGTTGCGACACAGGCACGTACAGCACCGCATCGTTCGCATAGACCAGATGCAGGAATTCGGCCGGGCCGTCGCCCAGATCGAGCTCGGCCAGGCCCTGATAGCGGCCGATGCCGTGGTTGGCATGCACCACCGGGTCGCCGGGCTGCAGCTCGGCCAGGTCGTGGATCAGGGCATCGACATTGCTGGCCTGCTCTTGTTTGCGGCGCCTGCGCTGGGCCGGGTTGAGGGCGAACAGCTCGGTCTCGGTGAGCACGGCCAAGCGGTCGGCGGGCAGCGCGAAGCCCCGCGCCAGCGGTCCGACGGCCAGGGCGAAGCCGGTGGTGCCCTGTACGAATTCGTCCCAGCTTTCCGCAGGCTGGGCCGACAAGCCGGACTCCTGCAGCAGTTCGCGCAGGGTTTCACGACGTCCGGCGGATTCGGCCAGCAGCAGCGCGCGCCGGTGTTGCGGGCGGCCCTCTTCCAGCCATTGCGCCAGGCGCGCGAGCGGGCGGGTGGCGCGGCGGTCGGCGCTGATGTCGGGCAGCTCGGCGCTGGAGGGTTTGTCGGTCTGCGGCGCATCGGCCTTGGGCCGCAGCGCAAGCTGGGCGAGGGGCTTGATGCGGCTGAAAAACGCTTCTTCACTGAGGAAGAGCTGGTCGGGAGCGAGGGCTGGGCGCTCCGGATCGTGCCGCAACAGACGGTGGCGCTCCTGGGTATCGGCCCAGAACTTCTGGATGGCGGTGGAAATGTCCCCATGCAGCACCACGCGGGTACGTTCGCCCAGATAGTCGGGCAGAGTGGCGGTGTGCTCGAAGAACAGCGGCAGGTAGTACTCGATGCCGGGCCCGGCTACGCCGCTTCCCATGTCTTTGTAGAGCGGGCTGCGGCTGGGGTCGCCCTCGAACACCTCGCGCCAGCGGGCGCGAAAGCGCTTCTGCGCCGCATCGTCGAGCGGAAATTCGCGGCCCGGCAGCAGCCGCACCTCCTTGACCGGGTAGAGGCTGCGCTGGGTGTCGGGGTCGAAGGCCTGGATGGCGTCGATGGTGTCGCCGAACAGGTCCACGCGGTAGGGCACGGGCGAGCCCATGGGATGCAGGTCGATGAGACCGCCGCGCACCGCGTATTCGCCCGGGGCCATCACCTGGCTGACGTGGTTGTACCCGGCCAGAACCAGCTGGGCGCGCAGCGCGGCTTCGTTGAGCGCCTCGCCCTGGCGGAAATCGAAGGTGTAGGCCGCGAGGAACTCGGGCGGGGCCAGCCGCTGGATGGCGGTATTGGCCGGGGCGATGACCACGTCGATCTGCTGGTTGTGGATGGCCCAGAGGGTGGCCAGCCGCTCGGAGATCAAATCCTGGTGCGGCGAAAAGCTGTCGTAAGGCAGGGTTTCCCAGTCGGGCAGCAAGCCGACGCGCAACTGCGGGGCGAACCACTGCAACTCGCCGAGCAGGCGCTGGGCATCGGCTGCGCCTGCGGTGACGACGAGCCAAGGCGCGGCTTCATCGCGCGGCGCGCACAACTCGGCCAGCAGCAGGGCATCGGCACTTCCGGCGGGAAGCGGCCAGCTCACACGCTGGCCGGGCTTGAGCGCGGGCACTTGGGCGCGCAGGGCATGGACAATAGACATTGTTCAAATTTTCGCCCAAAGTCGTGGGCGCCCGTGTGTCTTGATGCAAATACCGCCCGCCTCCCCCGCCCGACCCTCCCGTTGCCATGCCGTGATTCCGAGCGCCGGCAGCGGTTCGCGCCTGCCTGGCGATGCGCCCAAGCAATACCGGCGTCTGCTGGGCGAGTCGGTGGTGCAGCACACGGTGCGGGCTATTCTGCAGACGCCGCGCATCGCCTCGGTATCGGTGGTGGTGCAGGAGGGCGACGTTTGGGCGGCCGACGCCCTGCAGCCCGATCCCCGGCTGCATCTGTTGCCACGCGGCGGCGCGACTCGGGCGCACAGCGTGCTCGGCGGGCTGGAGGCCTTGCTCGCTTCCGGCGCCGACGTGAGCGACTGGGCGCTGGTGCACGACGCCGCGCGCTGCTGCATCACCCCCGAGCTGATCGACCGCCTGATCGATGCCTGCCTGGAGGATGACGTCGGCGGCCTGCTGGCGCTGCCCCTGCCCGATACCCTCAAGGCCGCCGATTCCGCAGGCCGCGTGGCCTGCACCGAGCCGCGCGAGGGCCGTTGGCTGGCACAGACGCCGCAGATGTTTCGCATCGGCGCGCTGCGCGAGGCGCTGCGGGCGGCGATCATTGTCAACGCGCCACCTACGGACGAATCCGGTGCGATGGAGCGCCAGGGCGCGCGACCGCTGCTCGTGCCTGGCGCGTCGTGGAATTTCAAGATCACCTATTCCCCCGACCTCGAACTCGCGCAGGCCTTGCTCGCCGCGCGCGCAGGAGTATCGACATGACGCAAATCCGCATCGGCGAGGGCTATGACGTCCACGCTCTCGTTCCCGGCCGCAAACTCATCATCGGCGGCGTGACCATCCCCCATCCCCTCGGCCTGCTCGGCCATTCCGATGCCGACGTGTTGCTGCACGCCATCACCGATGCCTTGCTGGGCGCGGCCGGGCTGGGCGACATCGGCCAGCATTTCCCCGATACCGACGCGCGCTACCAGGGCGCAGATTCGGGCGAACTGCTGCGGCAGGCGCGCCAGAGCGTGCTGGCACAAGGCTGGGCGATCAGCAATGTGGACTGCACCGTGATCGCGCAGGCGCCCAAGCTCGCGCCCTACCGCGACGCCATCCGCCAGCGCATCGCCGCGCTGCTGGAACTGGACGCGGCGCAGGTCAACGTCAAAGGCAAGACCACCGAGCGTCTGGGCTTTGTCGGCCGGGGCGAAGGCATCGCCGCCAGCGCGGTGTGCCTGCTGCAGCGCGATTGACGAACGCCACCGAACAAGGACCGAACCATGCACAAGTCTCGTTTCATTCACCGCATCGCCTTGGCTTTTGTACTGGCGAGTTCCAGCGCGGCCTGGGCCGCGCAGCCCGAGGTCAATACCGGCCTGCCGCTCGTGCAGCTAAAGATCGGCGGCCATACCCTCACCGCCGAAGTGGCCTCTACCCCCGAGCAGCAGCAGACCGGGCTGATGAACCGCCGCAGTCTGCCCGCGAATCGCGGCATGGTGTTCGTGTTCGCCGAGTCTCAGCCGGTGTGCATGTGGATGAAAAACACGCTCATTCCCCTGTCGGTCGCCTTCATCACCACGGACGGCCGCATTGTCAACCTCGCCGACATGCAGCCCCAGACCGAAGACGTGCACTGCGGCCAGACCGATGTGCGCTATGCGCTGGAAACCCCGCTGCACTGGTTTGCGCAGCACGGCATCCGGCCGGGGGCGCGCGTGCTGGGGCTGCCCGCACCAAGCCGCTGACGCGATACAAGCGGTGACAACTGCGTGCGGTGCAGTTGTCACCGGGCAGGCAGGACTTTCGTTGATTCGACACGGCCGCCATTGTTCTTGTCGAATTTCAAAGGAAGTCCATCATGCACTCTTTTCTGCATCATTCTCAAGAAAACGCCGGGCACTGGAAGCCGTTGGCGCTCGGTATGCTGGCTGCCAGCGCCTTGCTCACTGCACCGCTGGCCATGGCCGAAACACCCTGGCAGGCCGCCCATCCGGCGCGTGCCGAAGTGCTCCAACGCGCCAATCATCTCGATCAGCGCATTGCCTACGCAAGATGGACCGGCGCCCTCACGCCCTGGCGGGCCGCCACGCTGCAACATCAGGTGGCGCAGGTGCGCTGGCGGCAGGACGTGCTGGCGCGAGCCCAGGGCGGCGCGCTGGTGCGTTCCCAGTATTGGGCGCTGAACCGTCAGGAAGACGCCATCAGCCGGGAGATCACACCATGACGCGCGCCATGAAAGTCTTGGGGCGCGTCGCACGCTCGCGCCGCCTGCAACTGGTTTCAGTGGCGGTCGCAGGGAGTCTGCTGCTCGGCGGGTGTTATGTGGCGCCGCTTGCCCCGGCGCGGGTTTCGGGGGCGGTGATCGTGCGGCCGGAAGGCGGCGGCTGTTGGCACCCCGGCTGGCGCGGCCCTTATGGCGCTTGGCATCCGGGCCATTGGGGCGTGTGCGGCTGAACGGAGCGCTGATCATGGAACATTGTTTGCACGCTGCCGGGCGGCTTTCGCGCCGCCGTTTCATCGGGGGGGTTGGCGTTGCGGGGCTGGGCTTGTGGGGTTTGTCGCCGGCTGCGCTTTCACAAACCTTGCAGACCGCAAGCGAGGCTGGCCCTGCTGCGCTGGACGCCGCTGCGCAGGCCGATCCGGTGACCTTTCTCGACCGGGTGAGCTGGGGCGCCAGCGCGGAGCAACTGCAGGCGTTGTCCCGCCTGGGCGCCACGGCCTATCTGGACCTGCAACTGCGCGTTCAGCCCGGTGCCGCGCTGCCATCCGAGCTGGCGGCGCGGCTTGCCGCCTTGCCGGTGAATCAGCCGCTTCAAGCGCTCATTCCGCCCATCGTGCGTGAACAACGCGCTTTGTTCCAGGCCCGCAAGAATGACCCGCAGGCCGCTGCCGATACCGAGGCCCGGCTGAAGGCGCTCAACCGCTTCAAGTATGCGCTGGCGCAACAGGCCGCGGCGCAACAGGTGTGGCTCGGTCTGTACGCCCCCAATGCCCTGCAGCAGCGGCTGAGCTGGTTCTGGCTGAATCATTTCAATGTGTTCCGTGGGGGCAATATCGGCCCGATGATGGGCGATTACACCCAGCGCATCATCGCTCCGCACGCGCTGGGGCGCTTTCGCGATTTGCTGCGCGCCACGATGTTTTCGCCGCAGATGCTCCTTTACTTGAACAACGCGCAAAACGCCCGCGGCCATGTGAACGAAAACTATGCGCGCGAAGTCATGGAGTTGCACACCCTGGGCGTGGGCAGCGGCTACACCCAGACCGATGTGACCAACCTCGCCCGCGCACTCACCGGCCTGGGCGTCGACCTGATGGATCAGCCCGTGCGGGTGCGCCCGGCCCTGCGCGCTGATGTGTGGCGGCAGGGGTTGGTGGTGTTCAACCCCGCGCGGCACGACCCCGACCCCAAGACGGTGCTGGGCTACACCCTGCAAGGCCACGGCCTGGAAGAGATCGACGAGGTCATCACCCTGCTGGCCGACCACCCCGCCACCGCGCGGCACGTCAGCACGCAACTGGCGCAGTACTTCGTCGCCGATCCCGCTCCGCCCGCTCTGGTCGATGTCATGGTGCGGCGCTGGCAGACCAGCGGCGGGCAGATCGCCGAAGTGCTGCGCGCGATGTTCACCAGCGCGGCATTCGCCGCCAGTCTGGGCCAGCCGCAGTTCAAAGACCCGATGCGCTATGTGCTGTCGGCGCTGCGCGCCAGCTTGGGCGACGAACCGATCCGCAACCCGCAGCCGGTGCTCGGCATGCTGGCCCGCCTGGGCGAGCCGCTGTTCGGGCGCCAGACGCCCGACGGCTACCCGCTGAACGCCAGCGCCTGGGACGGCTCGGGCCAGCTCACCGCGCGCTTCGAAGTGGCGCGGCAGATCGGCAGTGGCGCGCCGGCGATGTTCGAGCCGCCGCCTGCCTTCCTGCGGCAGAGCGCGCCGCTGGTGACCGCAGAACCTGACGAAGCAATGGCCGCGATGACGGCTCCCCAAACCGCGGCCAAGCCGCCCCTCCGTCCCCCGCCCGATCTCGCGCGCAGCC
The DNA here is from genome assembly GCF_002282795.1 of Thiomonas sp. 13-64-67. Classification (NCBI taxonomy): domain Bacteria; kingdom Pseudomonadati; phylum Pseudomonadota; class Betaproteobacteria; order Burkholderiales; genus Thiomonas; species Thiomonas sp. 13-64-67. Next base: position 53,940 of record NZ_NCKP01000001.1, on the reverse strand, counting down.
CGGTCTATCTCGCCCAGCAAAACCAGCTCAGCATCCCCACCTTGCGCGCGCTGGCGCAGGCCGACAACCGCCTGCGCTGGAACACGCTGTGGCTCTCATCGCCCGAATTCATGAACGCGTGAATGCCCCCCGAAGCCTCGCCGCACTCGGCTCTCCCCCCAGGGGCGAGAAATTCTTGGTGCGGCCCGGTGAATTGCTCAGGAGAAAATTGCCATGCAACGCCGCCATTTCTTGCAAACCGCCACCGCCGCCGCGCTGGCCACGCCGATGACCCGCCTGTGGGCCGCGCCCGCAGCACAGGGGCAGCCCAAGTTCGTGCTGGTGTTCCTGCGCGGCGCGTATGACGCCACCAATCTGCTCGTGCCCCATGCCAACGGCTTCTATTACGAGTCGCGCCCGCATATCGCCGTTCCCCGGCCGGGCGAGGGCGCCGACGCGTCCATCGCGCTGAATGCCGACTGGGCGCTGCATCCGGCGCTGCGCGAATCCCTGCTGCCGCTGTGGCAGGCCGGGCAACTGGCTTTCGTGCCCTTTGCCGGCACGCGCGACCTGACCCGCAGCCACTTCGAAACGCAAGATCACATCGAACTCGGCCAGGGCTCGCAGACGCGCAATTTCAACGACGGCTTTCTCAATCGTCTGGTGCAGCAGCTCGGCGCGCGCGCCCAGCCCATGGCCTTTACCGCGCAGCTGCCGCTTTCGCTGCGCGGCGCCCAGCGCGTGCCCAATCTCGCCATCGCCCAAGCCGGGCACACCGGCATAGACGACCGCCAGCGCGCGCTGATCGAAAGCATGTGGAACGGCTCGTCGCAGGGCGCGGCGGTGCGTGAAGGCTTCGCCGTGCACCAGACCGTCGCCGACGATATGCAGGCCTCCGGCTGGCAGGCCGAGATGGTGGCCGCCAGCCGCGGCGCGGTCGCGCCCAAGGGCTTCGTCGCGGAAGCCGTGCGCATCGGCGGATTGATGCGCGACAGCTTCAACGTCGGCTTCATCGACGTGGGCGGCTGGGACACGCATGTCAACGAAGCCACCGACAACGGCGCCAAAGGCCAGCTTGCCGACAAACTCGCCGCGCTCGGCCAGGGGCTGGCCGGCATGGCGCAGGCGCTGGGCCCGGCCTGGCAGCAGACCACTGTGGTCGTACTCAGCGAGTTTGGCCGCACCTTCCGCGAAAACGGCAATCGCGGCACCGATCACGGCCACGGCACGGTGTACTGGGTGTTGGGCGGCGCAGTGCGGGGCGGGCGCATCGCGGGTGAGCAGATCGTGCAATCGCCCTCTACCCTCAACCAGAACCGCGACGACCCGGTGCTGACCGACTACCGCGACTTGCTCGGCGGCCTGTTCCAGCGGCAGTGGGGGCTCAGGCCATCGCAAATTCAGACCATTTTTCCGGGGGCACGGCCAGTCGATCTGCGGCTGGTGTGAGGCGCGCGGCAGCGGGCAAAAAGAAAAGCCCGCACTGCGGGCTTTTCTGCGACACGTATTTGGGCGCGATCAGCCGAAGTTCTTTTCGGCGAAGTCCCAGTTGGCCAGGTGGTCGAGGAAGGTGGTGACAAAGTCGGGGCGACGGTTGCGGAAGTCGATGTAGTAGGCATGTTCCCACACGTCGATGGTCAGCAGGGCCTTGTCGGCGGTGGTCAGCGGGGTCTGACCGTTGGCGGTGTTGACAATGTCCACGCTGCCGTCGGCCTTTTTCACCAGCCAGGTCCAGCCCGAGCCGAAGTTGCCGACGGCGGATTTGTGAAAGGCTTCCTTGAACGCGGCGTAGCTGCCCCATTTGGCGTTGATGGCCGCAGCCAGCGCGCCCTTGGGTTCACCGCCGCCGCCCGCTTTCAGACAGTTCCAGAAGAAGGTGTGGTTCCACACCTGGGCGCTGTTGTTGAACAGGCCGCCGCTGGATTTTTTGATGATGTCTTCCAGCGACATGTTCTCGAACTCGGTGCCCTTGATCAGGTTGTTGGTGTTATTGACATAGGCCTGATGGTGCTTGCCGTGGTGGTATTCCAGCGTTTCACGCGACATATGCGGGGCGAGCGCGTCGGGGGCAAAGGGCAGGGGGGGGAGTTCGTGTTGCATGGGCTTCTCCTTGAGTGAGTGGCGGTTGCATAAATCAAACCAAGGGCATTCTAGGAACAGCCGTTTGACTTTGCTCAAACGGGTGGGATGTCCGCTTCGAGAGGATGGGGCTGCGCGTCGATGTGGCCGATGTCGATCCGCACCGCGCGTTGCGCGTCGGCCAGCAGCAAGGGCTGCTGTGGCGCGAGTTGCGTGAGGTCGCGCAGCACTTGGCCGTTCGCGTTCATGCCCAGCAGGTAGCCGCGCGCGAGGGTGGCGCGCGGGCTGAGGAGTTGCAGGTGCTGCGCGGCCCGGTCAAGGCGGAGCTGGCTGTTGGAAATCTGGCGCGACAGCGCTTCTGGCAGGCTGCGCTCGCATCGGTTCAGGCGCTCGCGTTCCCGGGGCGCGCGCTGGCGCAGCGCATGGGCCAAGCGGTGCTGTAAGAGTTGCAGCCGTTGCGCATGCAGCCTCGGCTGGTCGTTCAAGGCCTGCCGCAGTCGCCACTGCAACTGCGCGAGGTGGCGCTGCGGTGCGGCCAGCAGCGCGGCAGGTTGCGGCCAGCGCAGGGCGAGGCGGTCGCAGCGCTGCTGTTCGCGCTGCAGATGGCGGCTGAGTGCACTGCTGGCGCGGTGCGCGGTATGGGTGAGCGCGTCGAGCAACGCGGCCTGGGCGGGCACGCCGAGTTCGGCGGCGGCGGTGGGGGTGGGCGCACGCAGATCGGCGACGAAATCGGCCAGGGTGAAGTCGGTTTCGTGGCCCACGCCGCTGATCACCGGCAGGGTGCTGGCGGCAATCGCCCGGGTCAGCGCCTCGTCGTTGAAGGCCCAGAGATCGTCGAGACTGCCGCCGCCGCGTACCAGCAGAATGAGATCGACTTCGCGCCGCGCCTGTGCGCGCTGCAGGGCGGCGAGCAGCTCGCCGGGCGCCGCGGCCCCCTGCACGCTGGCGGGATAGACCACGACGCGCACATGGGGGCTGCGCCGCCGCAGGGTGGTGAGCACGTCGCGCAGGGCTGCGGCCTGTAGCGAGGTGATCACGCCCACGGCTTGCGGCAGGGCCGGCAGCGGGCGTTTGCGCTCGGGGTCGAACAGGCCCTCGATCTGCAGTTTGGCCTTGAGGCGCAAAAACGCTTCGAGCAGCGCGCCTTCGCCGTCGTGCTGCACGCTCTCAACAATGAGCTGCAGGTCGCCGCGGGGTTCGTAAATCGCCACGGTGGCGCGCAGCCGCACGCTCATGCCGTCGCGCAGCGCGGTGGCGGCAGAGCCTGCGCGCTGGCGGAACCAGACGCAGCGCAGTTGCGCCGTGCCGTCCTTGAGGTTGAAGTACTGGTGGCCGCTCGCGGCCCGAACCAGGCCCGAGATTTCGCCACGCACGCTCAGGCTGTTGAAGCGGGCGTTGAGGGCATCCGAGAAGGCCTGAACCAGAGCAGAAACTGTCCACACCAGGACGCCGTTAGTTGAAGTTTTCAAGGTGGATATCGAGTCGCCAGGTGCGAAACGTCAAGAGGATGTGCACACTTTGCCTGCAGATGCTTTCGCCGCCAGAATGCGCCCGAAGGTAACGTGCTTGCATGCCAAGTTATTGAAAAACAATGAGAAGTTATTGATTAAAAAAGCGTCACATTAAGCCGGGCGCTTGATTTTGCGCGATTTGGCGCCGCCGTTCAGCGCTTTCCCACAGAGTTGTCCACAGAAAGGCGGGATAACTTTCGAAGCCCGCGATCTTGACTCTTGACCGGCGCCCGCTGTTTCATTGTCCGCGACTTCTCTGACCCGGCATAATGCGGCGCTGAAGGCTGGGCGTGACGGGTTGGACACGCACGGAGACTGATTGTGCAGCGCAAAGACGCAAAGGAAAAAGACCCATGTTGCAGATGGTGGAAGCCGCAGGCTGGCCGATCTGGCCGTTGATTCTGTGCTCGATTGTGGCCCTCGCGGTGATTTTCGAACGGCTGGCCTCGCTGCGTCGCGCCCGCATTCTGCCGACCAAATTGCTGGACGAGGCGCTGAATGTGTCGGCCAAGCAACTGCCGGCGGCCGATGTGATCGACAAGCTCGAACAGAACTCGCCGCTGGGCGCCGTGCTGGCCAGCGGGTTCCGCTCGGTGGCGCGGCCGCATGCCAGCGCGGCGGGGCTGCAGGAAGACTTGGAAAACGCCGGGAGGAATCAGGTCTATCGGCTGCAGAAGTATCTCAACGCGCTGGCCACCGTGGCCTCTGCGGCGCCTTTGCTCGGTCTGCTGGGTACGGTGGTGGGCATGATCGAGATTTTCGGCTCGCAGTCCACCGCCGGAACCGATCCGACGGTGCTGGCGCATGGCATTTCGGTGGCGCTCTACAACACGGCGCTTGGGCTGATCGTGGCGGTGCCCTCGCTGATTTTCTACCGTTACTTCCGCAGCCGCGTGGACGACTACACGGTCGAACTCGAGCAGGCCGCGCGGCGTCTGGCCACGCATCTGCAAAGCTATCTGCCGCGCCGCTGAAATGAACCGCGCCTCCGACCTGCGCCGCTTGCCATGAATTTCAAACGCCAGACCACGGAAGACCCCGAGGTCAACCTCATTCCGCTGATCGATGTGTTGCTGGTCATCCTGATTTTTCTGATGATCAGCACCACCTATTCCAAGTTCACCGAGCTGAAGATCACCCTGCCCACGGCCGACGCCGAGAAGTTGCAGAACCATCCTCAGGAAATCATCGTGGCCGTGAGCAGCGGCGGCGAGTACGCGGTGAACAAGCAGTTGCTCCCCAGCCGCACCGTGAGTGCGCTGACCCAGTCGCTGCTCGACGCCTCCAAAGGCAAGGCCGACACCATGGTGGTGATCAGCGCCGACGCCCAGGCCACGCAGCAATCGGTGGTGAATGTGATGGAGGCCGCGCGCGCCGCAGGCTTGAGCCGCCTGACCTTCGCCACGCAGAAGTCTCCCGGTTCCTGATGGCGCAACCCGCTGGGCCGAGCGGCTGGCCGGACTGGTGGCTGCGCCGCAGCCTGCTGAGTTGGGCGCTGTGGCCGCTCTCCCGGTTGTTCGCGCTGCTGAGCGCCGGGCGCCGCAGCCTGTATCGCGCGGGTGTGCTGCGTGCTGAACGCGTGGGCGTGCCGGTGGTCGTGGTGGGCAACCTCACCGTGGGCGGCGCGGGCAAGACGCCGCTGATCGCCGAGCTGGCGCGCGGCTTGCAGCAGGCGGGCTGGCGGCCGGGCATCGTTTCTCGCGGGTATGGTCGCCGCTCAGCCGACGACGCTCCATTGCGGGTGGACGCGCAGAGCGATCCGGCAGAGTGTGGCGACGAGCCCGTGCTGCTGGCCCGGTTGACGGGCTGCCCGGTGATGGTCGGACGGCGGCGCGCTCAGGCCGCGCTCGCCCTGCGGGCCGCCTGGCCCGATGTGGATGTGATTCTGAGCGACGATGGCCTGCAGCATCTGGCGCTGGCTCGCGATGTCGAACTGGTGGTGGTCGATCAGCGACTTTGGGGCAATGGCTGGCTGTTGCCCGCCGGGCCGCTGCGCGAATCGCCCGGCAGACGGCGCGACGCTACGCTCGGCCCCGAGGCGGCGCTGCGGCAGGTGTCCGGCGGGGGGCGGCACTTCGCGCTGGTGCGCAGTCTGGGCGACATCACGCATCTGGTTAGTGGGCAAACGCTCAGTGCTGCGCAGTTCGTGCAGCGTTTTGGTGCAAAACCGCTGGGCGCGGTGGCCGGAATCGGCCACCCGGGGCAGTTTTTTGCCATGCTGCAAGCTCTCGGGCTGACGGTGCAGACCCGGGCGCTGGGCGACCATCAGCCTCTGAGCACCGATGCACTGGCCGGTCTGCCGCCAGACGGCCCCATTCTGCTGACGGAAAAGGACGCCATAAAATCGGCCCATCTGCCGCCTGTTTTGCGCGAGCGTTTCTGGGTTGTCGGCCTGCGGCTGCAACTGCCCGCCGACTTGCTGCCCTGGTTGCACCAACAATTGGAGAAAGCCCGTGGACTCCCGACTTCTTGACCTGCTCGTCTGCCCCATCTGCAAAGGGTCGCTGCAATTCGACGCCGCCGCGCAGGAGCTGATCTGCCCGCGCGACAAGCTGGCTTACCCGGTGCGCGACGACATTCCGCTGATGCTGGTCGATCTCGCCCGCGACATGACCCTGCCCGCCGACGCAACGCCGAGTCCGTCCCACGCCGCCACTGCCGAACCGGCGGCCTGAGCATGGCGGCTGCGTTCTGGGTGCTCATACCGGCCCGGCTGGCTTCCACGCGCCTGCCCAACAAGCCCCTGGCGGACATTGCCGGGGCGCCGATGGTGGTGCGCGTGGCGCAGCGCGTGGCGCATAGCGGCGCGCAGGAAGTGGTGGTGGCCTGTGACAGCCCGTTGATTGCGCAGGCCTGTGCGGCGCACGGCGTTCGCGCCGTTCTCACCCGCGAAGATCACGCCAGCGGCACCGACCGGCTGGCCGAGGCCGCCGATTCGCTGGGTTTGCCCGAAGACGCCATCTTGGTCAATGTGCAGGGCGACGAGCCGCTGATCGACCCCAAGTTGCCCGCGGCCTGCGCGGCCTTGCTGCAGCGCACTCCGCAAATCCCGATGGCGACCTGCGCGCATGCCATCACCGAATCGGCCGAGATTTTCAACCCGAATGTGGTGAAAGTCGTGCTCGATGCGCAGGGCAGGGCCCTGTATTTTTCGCGCGCGCCGATTCCGTGGCAGCGCGACGCCTACGCGGCGGGTTCAGGCGGATGGACGATGCAGGGGCAGCCCCCGCATCCGGTCTATCGTCACATCGGGCTGTACGCCTATCGCCACCGTTTTCTGCGCGATTACGCCAAGTTGGCCCCGGCGCCGCTGGAACAGGCCGAAGCGCTGGAGCAATTGCGCGTACTCTGGCACGGGCACTCCATTGCGGTGCATGTGACCGAACAGGCGCCCGGCCCCGGTGTCGACACGCTGGCCGATCTGGAGCGCGTGCGGGTGATGTGGCTTGAGCGCTGAACAGGACGCCGAGTCAGCGTCGTGGCAGAGCGGTCTGCTATTCTGAAATGTGCGTTTTTACGATTGAGAGACCTTCATGCGATTGATACTTTTGGGTGCACCGGGCGCGGGCAAGGGCACGCAAGCCGCCTTCATCACCGAGCGCTTCGGCATCCCCCAGATTTCCACCGGAGACATGCTGCGCGCTGCGGTGAAGGCCGGTACGCCGCTGGGCCAGCAGGCGCAGAAAATCATGGAGGCGGGCGCCTTGGTACCCGACGAAATCATGCTGGGCGTGGTGCGTGAGCGCCTGTCGGCGCCCGACTGCGCCAAGGGTTTTCTGCTCGACGGCTTTCCGCGCACCATCGCCCAGGCCGAAGGTCTGGAGCAGGCGGGAATCGGCATCGACGTAGTGCTTGAATTCGACGTGCCCGACGCCGACATCATCGAGCGGCTGAGCGGCCGCCGGGTTCACCCGGCCTCTGGCCGTACCTATCACCTGACCTTCAATCCCCCCAAGACGGCCGGTGTGGACGACCTCACCGGCGAGCCGCTGGTGCAGCGCGCTGACGATCAGGAAGACACCGTGCGCAAACGCCTGGACGTCTATCACGCCCAGACCCTGCCGCTGGTGAAGTTCTACGCCGAGCGCATGGCCCAGCCCGGCGCGCCGCGTCTGGTCACCATCTCCGGGGTCGGGCCGGTGGCCGAAGTGCAGCAGCGCATCTTCGCCGCATTGCAGCGCTGAACGGTCGGAGCACCCTATGCAACTCTCTGGACACAGCGCGATCATCAGCGGCGGCGCATCGGGTCTGGGCCGCGCTACCGCCGCCTTGCTCGCCTCTCGAGGCATGCGGGTGCTCATCGCCGATCTGCAAGAAGAGGCCGGGCGAGCAACCGCAGCAGACATCGGCTGCCAGTTCATGCGCTGCGATGTGACGCAGGCAGGCGACGTGGAAGCGGCGGTGCAAGCGGCCAACGCGCTGGCCCCGCTGCGGGTGGCGGTGAGTTGTGCCGGCATCGCCCCGGCTGCGCGCACGCTGGGCAAGCAAGGCCCCCATGCCCTGGAGCTTTTCCAGCGGGTGATCAACATCAATCTGGTTGGCAGCTTCAACCTCGCCCGCCTTGCCGCCGCCGCGATGGCGCAGCAGCCGCCGCTGGAAGATGGCGAACGCGGCGTGATCGTCAACACCGCTTCGGTGGCGGCGTTCGACGGGCAGATCGGGCAAGTGGCCTACGCCGCGTCCAAGGCCGGCATCGTCGGCATGACCCTGCCGCTGGCGCGCGATCTCTCGCGGGACGGTATCCGCGTCATGACCATCGCGCCCGGTATTTTCGAGACGCCGATGCTCATGGGCATGCCTGCCGAGGTGCAGACTGCGCTGGGACAGATGGTGCCGTTTCCGCAGCGTCTGGGACGGCCCGAGGAATATGCGGCCCTGGTCGAATCCATCCTCACCAACCGCATGCTCAATGGCGAAGTCATCCGGCTCGATGGCGCCATTCGCATGCAGCCCAAGTAGTCTCGCCCGATCCAGCCGTTTCGTGGCCACCGCCCCAGCCGCCACGATGACGGCGACCGATCCATGCAGCAACGCATTCCGCCCGGTTTCATTCAGGATCTGCTCGCCCGCGCCGACATCGTCGAAGTCGTGGGCCAGTATGTCGAGCTGAAAAAGACCGGTACCAACTACAAGGGCCTGTGCCCCTTCCACGGCGAGAAAACGCCCTCGTTCACCGTGAGTGCGAGCAAGCAGTTCTATCACTGCTTCGGTTGCGGCGCGCATGGCACGGCTATCGGCTTCCTGATGGAGCACGCGGGCATGGGCTTCGTCGATGCGGTCAAAGAGTTGGCCGGGCGCTACGGCATGACCGTGCCCGAGCCCGATCTCGACCCGCAGCAACTCCGCCAGCTCCAACAGCAGCGCAGTCTGCAGGCCACGCTCGTCGACGCCCTGCAGACGGCTGACAGCTTTTATCAGCACCGCCTGCGGCATAGCGAGCGGGCGAAGAACTACCTCATCGCCCGTGGCTTGCAAGGCCAGGTCGCCAAAAAATTTGGCCTGGGCTACGCCCCGGACGACTGGCAGCCCTTGGCCGGCGCGTTCGCGAATTACAACGCCGATGCCCTGGTGCAATCCGGCCTGGTGGTGGCCCGTGACGCGGCCGGCGACACCCTCGATCCGCAAGCCGAGTCGTTTGCCTCGGCGCAGCGTCGATATGACCGGCTGCGCGACCGCATCACCTTTCCGATTCGCAATCTGCGCGGCGAAGTCATCGGCTTTGGCGGACGCATCATCGACCAGGGTGAACCGAAATACCTCAACTCGCCGGAAACCGCGGTGTTCCACAAGGGCGAGGAGCTGTACGGCCTGTTCGAAGCCCGCAGCGCCATTTCGCGCGCGGGTTATGCGCTGGTGGTCGAAGGCTATATGGACGTCGTGGCGCTCGCCCAATTCGGGGTGGAACAGGCCGTGGCCACGCTGGGTACCGCCTGTACGGCACAGCAACTGCAAAAGCTGTTTCGGCATACCGGCCAGGTGGTGTTCAGCTTCGACGGCGATACCGCGGGCCGCCGCGCCGCGCGCCGGGCGATGGAGCAGGCCCTGCCTCTGCTCAGCGATACGCGGGTGGTGAAGTTCCTGTTCCTGCCCGCCGAGCACGATCCGGATTCTTATGTGCGCGAAAAAGGCGCCGAAGCCTTCGAGCGCGAGATCGGCCGGGCGCAGCCCTTGTCGGAATTTCTGTTTTCCAGCCTGTTCGATGGCGTGGCGATGACCACCGCCGAGGGGCGCGCGCAGGCCATCCACGAGGCCGGGCCGTTGTTGTCGCAAATCACGGCGCCTGCTTTGCTCGGTCAGCTGGTGGCCGATCTGGCACGCCGCTTGGAGATGCCCGCCACCGAGTTGCGTGAGGTGCTTCGCCTGTCTTCGCCCTCGCGCAAGCCATCCGCTCCGGCGGAGTCATTCGGCACGCGTGGCATGAAGACGGCGCCGCGCGTGCGCGGCGGTCGCGAGGCGCTGCGGGCCTTTGCTGCAGTACCGAAAGATCCCCTGCGGCAATTGCTCCCTTTGCTGCTGTCGCAACCCGAGTTGTGGTGGAGCATCAACCCGGCGCAGCATGCGCTGCTCTCGCTGGAGCCCGGGCCGCTGCAGGGGCTGGTGCTGACACTCGAATCCATTCTGGAAGATCAGCCCGAACTGTCTGCCGCGGCGCTGTGGGAAGCCTTGCGCGCGGCCGGGCACGCGCCTGAGGAGGTGCTGGCCGAGTCGCCAGACCCGCTGGAACTGAACGAAGCCGCGGCCAAACAGGATTTGCTGGCCATTCTGTCGCGCCTGGAGCGCGCCGCGCTGAAAAGACGGCAGGACGAACTGGTTGCCGGTGGCCTGGTGGCAGACGCCGACCGGACGGAATACCGCAGTCTGGCGCTACGACTCAAAGAGATCGACCAAGCGCAGCGAGGTTGACGGTTTTGGCGCTCAGGCAGACAATGTTCGGTTTTTTGTAAAATCCACCGCTTAGGGGTGAATATCTGCCAAAACAGACTACCGGGCGTAGATTCAGGGGCGCAGATTCAAGGGCATGGGTTCGGCAGCAAGGCATAAGCGCCGTGGGGGCGCGGTCATCAAGGAAAACCCAATCGAACCGAGGCCACGAATTGGGGTCGAAGCGATGCGGGTCAAAGCGATTAAACCTTCTTGGAGCTGCCAAGACGTTTGCTGATCCGGCTCGATAGTGCCCTTGCCGTGCGGGCTTGGTGCGAAATGGCCGTTTCGCTCGGGCTCTTTGAATTTTGGCGATTCACCCTACATACTGTTAGCAATCCCCCTTCTATATTTCCTTCCGAACCAACGTTCGGTTGAGGTCCACCATGACAAAAGCATCATCCAAAACGCAGACTCCCACTCCGCGGGGCGCATCCCGCAAAGAGACCTCAGTCGTCGAGGTGAGTCCCGCCGAGGTGCGTCCCGTTGTGGACGCGCCGCGTGGTAAGGTCCATCGTGTGGCGGCAAAAGAAGGGGGCGCTGTGGAGGTCAATGCGGTCAAGGCAGCGACCAAGTCGACGGCATCGGTTACCAGCCCAGCGCCCAAGCGGGGTCGTCCGCCCAAGGCGGGCGTTGTGACGGCCGAGGCCGATACGTCTGCCGCGCGCCGCGGCCGCAAGAGCAAGTTGGAAGAGCCGACCGATGATTTGTCGGATGACCTGAGTGAAGAGGTCGAAGCGGTCGAGGTCGATGCCGAAGTCGCTGAAGTCGAGGTGGTGGAAGAAGTAGCCGCCGCGCCCGCGCCCAAAACACGCAAGGCCTCGCGCGCCCGTGAGAAGCAACTGCTCAAGGAGTTCGGCTATGACGACTCCAACATCACCGACGAAGAGTTGGGCCGTCGGCGCGCTCGACTCAAGAGCCTGATCAAAATGGGCAAGACCCGCGGGTTCCTGACCTACGGGGAAATCAACGATCACATTCCGGACAATCTGGCCGATCCCGAGTTGATGGAAACCATTGTTTCCATGCTCAACGACGTGGGCATCGCGGTGTACGAAACCACGCCTGATGCGCAAACCCTGCTGCTCAACCAGCACGGCCCGACCGCGTCGAGCGAAGAGGAAGCGGAGGAAGAAGCCGAAGCGGCGCTGTCCAACGTCGACTCTGAATTCGGCCGCACCACCGACCCGGTGCGCATGTATATGCGCGAAATGGGCACCGTGGAGCTGCTCACGCGCGAAGGCGAAATCGTCATCGCCAAGCGCATCGAAGACGGCCTGCGCCAGATGATGCTGGCCATTTCGGCTTCGCCCTCGACTGTGGCCGAGATTCTGGCCATGGCCGCGCGTATTCATCACGGCGAATTGCCGGTCGATGAAGTGGTGGACGGCATGGTGTCGGACGACGAATCCGACGACTACGTGGCCGAAGAAGACGTCGACTACTCGCTCGACGAGAGCGGCGAAGAAGACGAAGACGGCGGTGCCGGCGCCACCTCCATGAAGCTCGAAGAACTCAAGGGCAAAGCCTTGGAAGCCTTTGCCGACGTGCACGACGCCTTCATGAAAATGCGCCGCGCCTACGACAAGGACGGCTACCGTTCTGCCAGCTATTTGAAGGCGCAGGAGGCGATTTCCGCTGCGCTGATGGAAGTGCGCTTCACCGCGCGGACCGTCGAGAAGCTCTGCAATCTGCTGCGTGCCCAGGTGGACGAAGTGCGGCGCTACGAGCGTGAGATTCGGCGCTATGCGGTGGATCGCTGCGGTATGCCGCAGGAGGAGTTCATCAAGTCCTTCCCCGGTCATCAGCTCGATCTGAAGTGGGTGGACAAGCATGTGGCTTCTGGCAAGCCGTATTCCGTCATCCTCAGCCGCAATGTGCCGGCCATCAAGGAGCTGCAGCAAAAGCTCATCGACATCCAGACCCGGGTCGTGGTGCCGCTCGACGACCTCAAGGAAATCAACACCCAGATGAGCCTGGGCGAGCAGGCCGCGCGTGAAGCCAAGCGCGAAATGATCGAGGCCAACCTTCGTCTGGTCATCTCCATCGCGAAAAAGTACACCAATCGCGGCCTGCAGTTCCTCGACCTGATTCAGGAGGGCAACGTCGGCCTGATGAAGGCGGTGGACAAATTCGAATACCGCCGCGGCTACAAATTCTCGACCTACGCCACTTGGTGGATCCGTCAGGCCATTACCCGCTCGATTGCCGATCAGGCGCGCACCATCCGGATTCCGGTGCACATGATCGAGACCATCAACAAGGTCAACCGCATCTCGCGTCAACATCTGCAGGAGACGGGCACCGAGCCCGACGCCGCCGTGCTGGCCGAGAAGATGGAAATGCCCGAGGACAAGGTGCGCAAGATCCTGAAGATCGCGCGCGAACCGATCTCCATGGAAACGCCCATCGGCGACGACGATGATTCACACCTGGGCGATTTCATCGAAGACTCGGGCACGCTGGCGCCGACCGAAGCGGCGATGCAGGCGGGTTTGCGCGACGTGGTCAAGGAAATTCTCGATTCGCTCACGCCGCGCGAAGCGAAGGTGCTGCGCATGCGCTTCGGCATCGAGATGGCCAACGACCACACGCTAGAAGAAGTGGGCAAACAGTTCGACGTCACCCGCGAGCGCATCCGCCAGATCGAGGCCAAGGCGCTGCGCAAGCTCAAGCACCCCACTCGCTCGGACAAGCTGCGCAGCTTTCTCGATACGCTTTGATCCGGACGCTCCTGCCCGCCACGCGGCGGGCGGGTGCACGCGCGGGCGCAGTGGTTCATGCTTGATGGAACAGACAAAAACGATGGATTTGGCGATGGGGCAAGGCGCAAACCACAGCGATACCCGTAGGTATCGCGCGGATTTGCAACGCCGCCCTGGCGCCAAAGACGCGTTTTTGTGTTCCAGATAGCGTGAAGCACTGCGCTAGACTTCGGGCATGACCAACGCGCGAAAAACGGCTGTCCGCACCATCGTGTTTGCCGATGTCGTCGGCAGCACGGCATTGTTCCAATCTCTTGGCAATACCGAAGCCACGGCGCTGGTCACACAGGTCGTGTCGAACATGGCCCGCAGCTTCAAGGCGGCGGGTGGCGATGTAGTGAAAACGCTGGGGGACGGCATACTCGCTACCTTCGAGCACAACACCCCCGCGCTCAACGCCTGCATCGACATTCAGCGCACATGCTCCACCTCAGGCGCGGTCGATGCCACGGGCGCCCGACAAAAACTACCTCTGAAAATCGGCATTGCTCGCGGCGTGGTCGTGCTGGCGCCGGGCGACTGTTTTGGCGATCCGGTCAATGCGGCTTCGCGCCTGTCCGACTCGGCTGGAACCGGCCAAATTCTCATCGGCGACGCCGTGATGGAAGCGCTGCCGCTGGAGCTGCTGGCCCGGCTGCGCAGCCTCGGCGCCATTTTTCTGCGCGGCTACGACGTGCCGGTTCCGGTGCATCAGGTCGATTGGGAGGCGCAGGTCGATATGGGCCAGACCATGCCGCAAGTGCCCTCACGCATCGACTACAGCAGCCAGTTGCTCAATCTCGCCTGGCTCGATACCAGCGTGGACTATGCCGCCGATCAGATGCCCATCGTGATCGGGCGCACGAACGGTGCAGACTTTCCGGTCAACGATCTGCGGGTATCGCGCCAGCACGCGCGCATCGACTGGCGCGGCAGCTATTTCATGCTGACTGACCTCAGCAGCAACGGCACCTGGGTGCGCTACACGGGCAATGACACCACGCTGGCCCTGCGGCGCAACGAGTGCGTGCTGCATGGCCAGGGCGAAATCACCCTGGGCGCCAAGCCGTCCGACCCGACCGCGCCCACGGTGATGTTCCAGATCCATCCTCACTGAACTCAGGTTCTCATGCCCTTGTCCGACCCTACGGCGTATTCGCACGGTTCCGCACCGAAAACTGCCATCCTTCTCGTCAATCTGGGCACGCCCGATGCGCCGACCGCATCGGCCTTGCGTCGCTACCTCGGTGAGTTTCTCAGCGACCCTCGGGTGGTCGAAATTCCCAAGCCAGTTTGGTGGTTGATCCTCAACGGCATCATTTTGCCGATTCGTTCCTCCAAATCCGCGGCCAAGTACGCCTCGGTCTGGACCGAGCGCGGCTCGCCCCTGCAGACGGGCACGGCCGACCTCACGCAAGCCGTTGCCGCTGAAATGGCTCGGCTGGGTCATCATGTGCAAGTGCGATATGCCATGCGCTACGGCAACCCGTCTGTGGCCAGTGTGCTCGACGAGATGGCCAAGCAAAACGTCACTCGCATCCTGCTGGTGCCGCTCTATCCGCAATATTGCGCGGCCACCACGGCCTCCACGCTGGACGCAGTGACGGCATGGATGCGGCGCAGCCGGCGCATGCCCGAACTCCGGGTGCTCAATCACTTTCACGACGAGCCGCTTTACATCGAGGCCCTGGCGCGAAAAATCGAGGCGCACTGGCAGCAGCAGGGTCGGCCTGACAAATTCGTCATGAGCTTTCACGGCATGCCAGCGCGCACGCTCAAGCTGGGCGATCCGTACCACTGCGAGTGCCACAAGACCGGGCGCCTGCTCGCCGAGCGCCTGGGGTTGGCTGCTGCTGATTACGCGGTGACGTTTCAGTCGCGCTTTGGCAAGCAGGAGTGGTTGCAGCCCTACACCGAACCCACCTTGCGCCAACTCGCGAAAGAAGGTGTGGCTCGGGTCGATGTGACCTGCCCGGGCTTCAGTGTCGATTGCCTGGAAACGCTGGAAGAAATCGCCATGGAGGGCAAGGAAGCGTTTCTGTCCAGTGGCGGCAAGGTCTTTCATTACATCGACTGTCTGAACGCCGAGGCGCACTGGGCGCAGGGTTTCAGCCGTCTGCTGACCTCTCATCTGCAGGGCTGGAATACAACCGTGCCTGCCGATCCCAAAGAACTCGCGCAAACTCGCGAACGGGCCAAGGCCCTGGGTGCGGAAAATTTGTGAGTTAAATCTGTGAGTTCACAGGGATGAATCGCGGGGCGTCGAGCGCGCCTCCCGCCAGAACTGCACCAGCAGCCCAACGCCGAGCCCGATCACACCTATCGCCAAGAGGTAGAGCACCAGTTCAGCCAGAGACATCTTCTCTCTCCTTCAAGAGCGCCCAAAGCGCACAAGTCTTGAAGATTGAGTGCTCAACACGAGCAGACAGTTCCGTGGGATTGGGTGTGGAGTGTGCCGTGCGTGTGACCAAAGTTTTCTCTGTGCGGGCGGTTGCAGCGGCCTGCGCGATACGGCTCAATAATCTTCGTCGGCGCTGGTGAGATACCACTGCACCTGCTCAAGCGCCTGGGCTTGTTCGGGTGTCATGGTGCAGAACACACTGCGGGCATCACGCGCCAACATGCCGAGCTGATGCAGCTTGCTCTGGATGTCGGCAGGGCCGAGGAATTCAAACGATACGCTGCTGCGACCGTCGGCATAGGCGTCGCGAAACAGGGTGTCAAAGAGCAAATTCAGGCTGTCCGGATGCTCTGGGTGACAGAGCAGATCGCGCACATGCAACACCTTGCCGACGACCTCACAGACGGCATAGCCGATAAGTCCGTCGTTTTGGGCGCTCAAGGTCAGGAAGCGGAATTTTCTCCAGGGCTTCGGCTCGAAACGCCAGGCCAGGTAACGGCGATCACGCACGCCGATGAGCAAAGCCGGGTCTTTCTGCGCGGCCCACAGCGCATCGAAGCGGGTATCGGGCTGGTCCATCCATTGAGCCCGTCGGCCACGAAAGTCGTGGGTGTACCGGGTTCTGCGCAGGGTATGCCGCCACCAGTCTGCGGTGCGCCCCACGGCGCGGCGCACCAAGTGGGGGATTTGCGCGGGCAGATAGTTGGCGCTGCGCAGCACGCGAACGTAGCGCACCATGCGCCCCGCCACCTTGTAGCCCAGGCGCTTGACCACGGGTTCCGACTTCGGGTTGGGAAAGCCGTAGATCAGCCCGCACTGCGGCAAAAACCGGTCGCGCAGCGACGTTTGCAGCAGCATCGCCGGATAGAGCGTGCGATGTTCCGCCGTCACGCCGAAGTCAGCCAGAAGTCCCGCGTTCAAGGCTTGGCCAGCCAAACGCATCTGCCGGGTTGCAAGGCCAATGACGCCCACGGCTGTTCCGTTTTCGGCCGGAGAATGGGCGAGCAACACCTGCGGTAAACCGGTCGGGTTGCGCAGGTAGAACCAGTCGTATTTGTCCTGGCGACGCTCTGGATGCCCGAGATTGGTCACCCAGAGCGACACGATGATGCTGCGATCGGTCTGCAGATCGGCGGGCAACGCGGCGTAACTGGACGGTGCGGCGGTCATGGAGGAGCGCGGGTTCGCGAAGGGTCAGCGCCGGATGAACTGGTCGTGCAGAAGCAGGGTGGAGAGCATGCCGACAAAGGCCATATTGTCACCAAAGCCGATGACTTTTCCAGCGCGTGCCTTGTCGAACAGGCGGATCGCCGCCTGCGGGTCGAAGTAGCCCGCATCTTTGAGGCGCGCCACGCTGAACAGGTCGGCCACGTAATCGACGGGTTCGCCATTGTGAAAAAAACTCTGGCTGTCGGGGGCGCGGTAAGGTTGCTTGGTGCGATGGCGCAGCGCGTCGGGCAGCAGGCCGTCCATACTGCGTTTGAGCAGGTATTTCTCCACCAGTCCCATGAGTTTGTAGCGCGGAGGAAGCTGGCTGGTGAAGGCGATCAGCCGGTGATCGAGGAAGGGAAAACGGGTCTCGATGGACTGCGCCATGGCCATGCGATCGCCCTGCGAACACAGCAGATAGCCCGACATTAGGGTATGCGCCTCGATGTACTGATCCTGGCAGAGCGGCTCCCAGCGGGAGATGTCGGCGGGGAGTTGCGCGGCGAGGGTGGCGATGGGGTCGGCCGCCGTGGCCGCGGCGCGCCATTCCGGCGACAGAAAACCGGTGATGCGTCGCGTGGTGGTCCAGCGCGGCAGGTGGGCGAACCAGGGCTCGCGGAAATGCGCTTCGCCTTCGCGGAAAAAACGCTCGGTCATCGCGCGGCCGGCGGCCGGGGAGTGTTTGAGATAGGGGTAGAGGCGTTCGAGCAGGCGAGGGCGCCAGCGCGACGCGGGCTGCCGGGCCATGAAGCGGCGCACCCGGGCTTCTTTGAATAGGTCGTAGCCGCCGAAGACTTCGTCGGCGCCTTCGCCGGTAAGCGCCACCTTGTAGCCCGCGGCGCGCACCCCGGCAGCCAGCAGCATCATGGGCGCGGGGGCCGTGCGCACGATGGGTGTCTCAGTGTGGGCGATGGTGCGAGGGAAGGCGGCGGCGATGTCGGCGCGGGTGCAGTGCACCGTGGTGTGATCGGTGCCCAGGTGGCGCACGAGTTGCTGCTGCCAGGGGCTTTCGTCGAATTCGGCGTCGTCGAAAGTGAGGGAAAAAGTGCGCAGCGGCGTGTCGGTGTAATGGCGGATCAGGGTGGTGATGATGGATGAATCGAGGCCGCCGCTGAGATAGGCGGCCACGGGCACATCGGCGCGCAGTTGCAGCCGCACCGCGTCGATCAGCAGGTCGCGCAGCTCGTCGGCGCAGGCGGCGGCCGAGCGCCCGTCTTCGATCGGGGCTGGGGGAAAGCTCCAATCCCAATAGCGGCGCGTCTGCGTGCCGCGTGCGTCGACCGACATCACATGGCCGGGCGGCAGAGACTCGATGCCCTCGAATACGGCGTGCGGCGGCAGGGGCGCCCAGTAGGTGAAGACTTCGCCCAGCGCTTTCGCATCCAGACGGCGCGGCACTTCGGGCAGGGCGAACAAGGCCTTGACCTCGGAGGCAAAGGCCAGGCCGCCCGGCACGCGAGTGTGAAACAGCGGCCGGATGCCGGTGCGGTCGCGCGCCAGCAGCAGGCGCTGACGCGGCACGTCCCATAGGGCGAAGGCGAACTGGCCGTTGAGCTGATCGACCAGCGCATCACCGTGGTCTTCATACAGGTGCACCAGCACTTCGGTATCGGACTGCGTGGCGAAGCGATGGCCGCGCCGCTGCAGCTCGGCGCGCAGCTCGATGTAATTGAAAATCTCGCCGTTGAAGACCACCCACACCGTGCCGTCTTCGTTGCACATCGGCTGATCGCCGCCGGACAGGTCGATGATGCTCAGGCGGGCGTGGGCCAGACCGATCGGCCCTTTGTTGTAGAACCCCTGCTGATCAGGCCCGCGGTGGTGCAGCTGGCCGATCATCGCCGCAAGCTGCGCGGGATCGATGGGCGCGTTCCAGTTCAGACGTCCGGCGATGCCGCACATGGCCGCTTTCAGCCGCCGATGTAAGACATCTCAACCCTGCGCTCGGCGCGCTGGGCCAGGCCTGCCGCCGTGCCGCGCAGCAGGGAATATCGGTCATCGCGCGCCGTCCAGACCTGCGCCAGCGCGGCGCGCAGCTGCTCGTCGCTGACCGGGGCCAGGCCGCTGCGCGGATCGCCGCGCAGCAGGGCGCGCACGTCGTGGCCGTGGGTGGCGAACAGGCAGAGGTAGAGCTTGCCTTCCATCGACAGCCGGGCGCGGTTGCAGTCGCCGCAAAAGGCGCGGGTCACGCTGGAAATCACGCCGATCTCACCCGCGCCATCGTCATAGGCCCAGCGCTGGGCGGTTTCGCCGGCGCTGTGCGGCTCCAGCGGGTGCAGCGCATGGGCGGCGTGAATGCGGTCGATGACCTGTTGCGACGGCAGCACTTCGTCCATGCGCCAGCCGTTGGTGTTGCCCACATCCATGTATTCGATGAAACGCAGCACCACGCCGGTGCCGCGGAAATGTTCGGCCATCGGTAGTATCTGCGCGTCGTTGGTACCGCGCTTGACCACCATGTTGACTTTCACCGGCCCGAGGCCCGCGGCTAGGGCGGCGTCGATGCCTCGCAGCACTTCGGCCACGGGGAAGTCGACATCGTTCATCTGACGGAAGGCCGCATCATCCAGCGCGTCGAGGCTGACGGTAACGCGATCGAGCCCCGCCTCCTTGAGCAAGGTCGCCTTGCGGGCGAGGATGGAGCCGTTGGTCGTCAGCGTCAGTTCGGGCGCCAGACCCTCCGGGGTGCGCAGGCCGTGCAGCATCTTCACCAGTCGTTCGAGGTTTTTGCGCAGCAGCGGTTCACCGCCAGTGAGCCGGATTTTGCGCACGCCAAGGGACATGAAAATCCGGGCCGAGCGGGTGATTTCCTCGAAACTCAGCAAGTCGGCATGCGACAGGAATTCATAGTGCTTGTCGAATATCTCTTTCGGCATGCAGTAGGTGCAGCGAAAGTTGCAGCGGTCGGTCACCGAGATCCGCAAATCGTGCAGAGGGCGGTGAAAACGGTCGGTCGGCTGCTGCGGCGTACTGCCGGTGTCGGCAGGGACGGACGGCACGCTTGTCGCGTAATGATGGTCGACGATGGGAATGATGCGTTCGGACATATCGCCATTATCGACAAAGCGGGCGGGCGCCGCGCTGTTTCGGCCCCCGGGCCTGTTCACATCACGGAAATTCGCAAGGCGAGGGCGAAGGTGGCGAGCAGCATGCCGAGCACCGCGCCGACGAGGACATCGGAGAGGTAATGCAGCCCCAGAATCAGCCGCGAAGCAGCGATCAACAGGGCAAACGGCACAGCAATCCAGCCCAGTATCGGGGCGAAAAACAGGATCTGCAGGGTGAAGTTCACCGCATGCAGGGTGTGGCCGGAGGGAAAGCTGAACTGATCGAGCGGGGGTTCGCTGAGCACGATGCGATGGCAATGTTCACTCGGGCGCGGACGGGCCGCCAGACGCTTGATCGACCAGTACAGGCCGGTGCCGATGAACGTGGTCACGATCATCCAGAGAATCGGCGAGATCGCCTCGCGCCCATCGAGCCAGAGCAGCAAACACAAAATGGCCGCCCAGCCCCAGCCGTTGCCAAGGCGGCTGATGGCGGAAAAGAAGCGGCGCACCCAGGCCTGCCGACTCAAACGATTGGCCGCAAGGGTCAAGCCTTCTTCCCATTGCAGATAACGCTGAAGCAAGCTGGGCTGTCGCTGTTGCATGGTTGATCTGGGGCGCGGTTGCGGGATGGAGGAGGCGTGGCAAGATTGTTGCACTGCAGACTTAGCCACGGTCGAGCCGACGCGCATCTCGGCTGCCTCTACCATTGTGTCATCAGCGCAAGGCAGTCAGCCAGGAATCGACGGACGGCCTGCTGCGCTTTATTCTCAAGGATAGACATGGCATACACCATCGAACTTTCGGGCCGCGTCGCCCTGGTCACCGGAGCATCTAGCGGCCTCGGCTGGCGATTTGCCGAGGTACTGGCGCAGGCGGGAGCCGCCGTGGTGCTCAGCGGTCGGCGCATGGAGCGGCTCAAGGAGCTGCGGGCCCGCATCGAAGGGCAGGGGGGCGACGCCCATGTGGTCGAACTCGATGTCACCGATACCGCCAGCATCCGCGCGGCGGTGGCGCATGCCGAGACCGAGATGGGGCCGATCGACATTTTGGTGAACAACGCGGGCATTTCTGCGCAGCAAAAACTGCTCGACGCCACGCCCGAAGATTTCGATGACGTTTTCGGCACCAATGTGCGCGGAGCCTTTTTTGTGGCGCAGGAAGTGGCGCGGCGCATGGTGGCGCGTTCGCTGGGCGTGACGCCGGGCACCTGGGCCGGCGGGCGCATCATCAACGTGGCCTCGGTGGCCGGGCTGCGAGTCATACCCAAGCTGGGGGTCTATGCCATGAGCAAGGCCGCCGTGATTCACATGACGCGGGCGATGGCGGTGGAGTGGGGCAAGTACGGCATCAATGTCAACGCCATCTGTCCCGGCTATATCGATACCGAGATGAACCACCATCACTGGCAGACCGAGGCGGGCCAGCGTCTGATGCAGATGCTGCCGCGCAAACGCCTGGGCAAGCCCGAAGATCTCGACGCCATGCTGGTCATGCTCGCCAGCGGGCAAAGCAGCCTGGTCAACGGCGCCATCCTGACGGCTGATGATGGCTTTGGCATCTGAGGAAAAGCCCGATGCGATTCGAAATCCCTGAACAAAAACAACTGGTTCACACCCTGACCCTGCCCATACGCTGGGGCGATATGGATGTGATGGGCCATGTGAACAACACGATCTATTTCCGCTACATGGAAATCATCCGCCTGGAGTGGCTGCGCGAAACCGGCGTACCCGCCAACCCCGCAGGCCTGGGGCCAGTGATCGTCAACGCGTTCTGCAATTTTCAGATCGAATTGAAGTACCCCGGCGAGGTGCTGGCGCGGCTCTACACCACCGATGTGGGGCGTACCAGCTTTGACACCTACACCTTGCTCAGCCGCACCGACGATCCCGACACGATCTACGCCAGTGGCGGTTCGCGCGTGGTCTGGGTGGATTTTCCGCGGCGCAAGAGCGCGCCCTTGCCCGATAGGCTGCGCGAATTGCTCACGCAGCATGCCGACTCAAACTGACCTCTATTCGAGAGATTGCGTCATGCCAGATTCCGAAACCAACCAGCCGCTTTGGTTGCCCTCGCCGCAGCGCATCGCCGCTTCGCACGTCGAGGCATTTCGTCATTGGGTAAATGAGCGCCACGGCCTGCATTTGCAGACTTACCAAGACTTGCTCGATTGGTCGATCGCCGAGCAGGCCCATTTCTGGGACGCGGTGTGGGAAACCTCCGGCGTGATCGCCGAGCACAAAGGCGAGCGGGTGCTGATCGACGCCGAGCGCATGCCCGGCGCGCGATTCTTCCCGGACGCCCGCCTCAACTTCGCCCAGAACCTGCTGCGCCGCAATGACGATGCCATAGCGCTGCATTTCTGGGGCGAAGATCAAGTGCAACGCCGCCTGAGCTGGCGCGAATTGCACGCCGAAGTCTCTCGGCTGCAGCAAGCCTTGAAGCATTGGGGCGTCCAGCCCGGAGACCGGGTTGCGGCCTATATGCCCAATATGCCCGAGACGGTGATTGCCATGCTCGCGGCCACCAGCCTCGGCGCCACCTTCACCTCCGCTTCGCCCGACTTCGGGGTGCAAGGCGTGCTCGATCGTTTCGGCCAGACCCTGCCCAAGGTGCTGATTGCCTGCGACGGCTATTTCTACAACGGCAAAACCTTTTCCAACCTGGAGAAGCTGGCCGAACTCGTGCCGCAATTGCCCTCGCTGGTGAAAACCGTCATCGTGCCCTATGTGGCACAGGCGCGCGGGCAAAGCTTGAGCGTGGCGGCGATTGCCGGCGCTCAGGTGTGGGAGGATGCGCTCGCGCCATTCACCCCGCAGGCGGTGCAATACGCGGCGCAGCCCTTCGATCATCCGGTCTACATCCTGTATTCGAGCGGCACCACCGGAGCGCCGAAATGCATCGTGCATCGCGCGGGCGGCGTGCTGCTCAAGCATCTGGCCGAGATGCGGTTGCAGGCCGATATTCATCCCGAAGACCGAGTGTTCTTTTTCACCACTTGCGGCTGGATGATGTGGAATTGGCTGATGTCTGCGCTTAGCCAGGGGGCGACGGTTTGCCTTTACGACGGCTCGCCCGGTGTGCGCGACAACGCCATTTTGTTCGACTACGCCGATGCGGTGGGCTTCACGCATCTCGGCACCTCGGCCAAGTTCATCGAGGCGCTGGGCAAGTCGGGTATCGCGCCGATGCACACGCACCGCCTCACCGATCTTCGCACCCTCATGTCGACCGGCTCGCCGCTGGCGCCCGAAGGCTTCGACTACATCTACGGCAAGGTGAAGGCCGACATCTGCCTCAGTTCCCTGTCGGGCGGCACTGATCTGGTGGCCTGTTTCATCGCCGGGTCGCCCATGAACCCGGTCTGGCGCGGCGAGATTCAGGCCTGCGCTCTGGGCATGGCCGTGATCGTGGCAGGCGACGACGGAAAGCCTTTGCCGGACGGGCAAAAAGGCGAGTTGGTCTGCACCAAGCCCTTTCCCTCCATGCCGCTGGGTTTTCTGGTGGACGGCAGTCTGGAAAAAGGCGCCCAAAAATACTTTGACGCCTACTTCGCGCAGTTCCCGAATGTATGGTGGCATGGCGACTACATTCAACGCACCTCGCATGGCGGCTACATCATTTTTGGTCGCTCGGATGCAACGCTCAATCCCGGCGGCGTGCGCATCGGCACGGCGGAGATTTACCGCCAGGTCGAGCGCATCGACGCGGTGCTCGAATCAATTGTGATCGGCCAGAACTGGCCGCCCGGTACTTACGGCGATGTGCGCGTGGTGCTGTTCGTGCGTCTGCGCGACGGCGTGGTGCTCGACGAGGCGCTGATCGACGCGATCAAGCGTGAGATTCGCAACAACACCACGCCGCGCCATGTGCCCGCGCGGATCGTGCAGGTGCACGATATTCCGCGCACCAAGAGCAACAAGATTGTGGAAATCGCGGTGCGCAACCTGATTCACGGCGACCCGGTGAAAAACGTCTCGGCGCTGGCCAATCCCGAAGCGCTCGACGAATACCGCGCCTTGCGTGCCGAACTTGAGCGGGCTTGAACGGCTAATTTCTGCGCCGTAAGGTGCAGGTGCGGCTGATCCAGAGCTTGCGCAATGGCGTCAGGCTGATGCGCTGGTGTAGTACCGCAAAGTCGGCCCGCTCGATTTCGATCAGCAGCGCGTCCGACATGGCGCCCAGAGCCAGTAGAGGCGCGGTCTGCGCGGCAGGGTAGGGCACCAGTGCGCCGCGAGCTGTGCTCAAAGCCGCGCGGGCCAGCGTGGTTTGTTCCTGCAGCAGTGCACGAATGGGCGGGCTGACCACGCGCTGCTGCAAGTCCACCGCCTTGACTCCGTGCCGCTGCAGGGCATCGAGCGGCAGATACACCCGGCCCTGCGCGACATCACGCCCCAGATGCCGGATGTGGCTGGTCAATTTCAGCGCCACGCCCAGTTCCTCCGCAGCGTCCAGGGCGGGGCGCGCGGTCAGCCCCAGCAGCGCTGCCGCATTGCGCAGCGTCTGCCCACTGCCCGCCCGGCAATAGTGCACGAGCGCGGCCCGATCCATCCACCGGTTCTGTTGAAGGTCGATGTCCACGCTTTCGATCAGGCCGAGCAGCGCCTGTGGCCGCAGATATTCCTCCCGCAAGCACACCCCGAGAGCACGCAGGGAAGGGTGCTCTGCCTGGTCTTGATCGAGCGCCAGCATCTGCGCATGCCACCAGGCCAGCTTGGCTTGTGCGACACCCGGGTCGCTGACCGTGGTGACGATGCTGCGCACCTGCACATGCACGTCTAGCAACAGCGTCAGCGCTGCACGGCGCGCGGGCGGGCAGCGTTGCAGCGCGTAATAAGTCGACGAGCCGGGGGGCGGTTTGGCGCAGGAATCAGGGATTTGAGGCGGGGGCATGTTGAGCACTGCATCAGGCAGGCTGGAGGCAGCTAGAATAGCCGATTGCCCAAAAATCAAAGCCGCAGTGAATAGGCCGCACTGAACAGCCGCCTTCCGAGGTGAGCCCCAGTTGAGACCGAGTTGAAACACAAGGCGCGAGCGTAAAGTTTTTGGCGACAGATCACCCCGCGAGGGTGGCGAAATTGGTAGACGCACCAGGTTTAGGTCCTGACGCCTTCACGGGCGTGGGGGTTCGAGTCCCCCCCCTCGCACCAACCGGCAAGCGCAGGCTTGGCGGTCTTTGATCCCTTTTTTGAACACTGGACTTTCCCCATGACTGTCGAAACCCTGGACAAACTGCAGCGCCGTGTGACCGTGACCGTGCCCAAGGCCGCTGTGCAGAACGAAATCAATTCCCGCCTGAAGAATCTGAGCCGCACGCTGCGCCTGCCCGGCTTCCGCCCGGGCAAAGTGCCGATGTCCATGGTGACGCAGCGCTACGCGCCGTCCGTCGAGATGGAAGTGCTGCAAGACAAGATCGGCAACGCGTTTTACGACATCGCCACCAGCGCCCGTCTGCGCGTGGCGGGGGCGCCGGAATTCAGCCCCAAGACCGAAGGGATCGAAGCGGACGTGATGGCGTTCGATGCTGTGTTCGAGGTCTATCCCGACGTGCAGATCCCGGATCTCTCCACCCAGGCTATCGAACGCGTGACCGCCGAGGTGGACGAGGCCGCCATCGACAAGACCATCGAAGTGTTGCGCAAGCAGCGCACCCAGTTTGTGACGCGTGGCGAAGCCGCGCCGAACGGTCAAACGTCCGAAGGGCTGGAAGTGCAAGACGGAGATCGCGTCACCGTCGATTTTGAAGGTCGCATCGACGGCACCGCTTTCGAAGGCGGCAAGGCCGAAGGTTTCACTTTCGTTCAGGGCGAAGGCCGCATGCTGCCCGAGTTCGAAGCCGCCACCAAAGGGCTGCAGGCCGGGCAAAGCAAGATTTTCGAACTGCACTTCCCTGAGGACTATCAGGGGCGCGCCGTTGCCGGTAAGACGGCGCAATTCACCCTGAAAGTCACCCAGGTCGAATGGCCGCTGCTGCCCGAAGTCGATGCCGATTTCGCCCGGGCCTTGGGCGTTGAAGATGGCGACGTGCAGCGTCTGCGCGACGATATCCGCAGTAACCTGAGCCGCGAGGTCAAATCGCGTCTGACACAGCGCAACAAGCTGGCCGTCATGGATCTGCTGCAAAAAGCCGTTGCGGTCGATCTGCCCAGCGCGCTGGTGCAAAACGAAGTGAATGAGCTGATGGCCAGCGCCCGTCAGGATCTGGCCGAGCGCGGTATGAAAGATGCCGACAAAGCCCCGCTGCCGCCCGAGCTGTTCAAGGAGCAGGCTGAAACCCGCGTGCGTCTGGGCCTGATCGTTTCCGAGTTGGTCAAGCAACACGACCTGCAAGCCAAGCCCGAACAGGTGCGCGCCTACGTTGAAGAACTCGCCGCCAGTTACGAGCAGCCACAGGATTTGGTGCGCTGGTATTACGCCGATCAGGAGCGCATGGCGCAGGCCGAAGCCATCGTCATGGAAAACAACGTGACCGACTTCGTGTTCGCACAGGCACAGACGACGGACAAATCGCTCGGTTTCGATGAGCTGATGGGCCAGAACTGACCCCGTTGGCCATACTGATGAGCGCCCCATGGCCGGGCTGCGCCCAGCCCGCCCCCGCAGGCAGGGGTCAAGGAAACTTGGAGCGACCCTGCGTTTCCTTGAAAGCCGCTGTGCGCCCAGGCGTGCAGCGGCTTTTGTGTTTTAGGGCCGCTGTTGCGCCCACCGCAAACCCGGTGCGGAAATCCCGCACGCTGGCATCGGCAGGGCAAAGTGCGTGCTAATCTGTGTCCACCTTCACGTTTTTTTCTTCCATGAGCGCTACTGACATTCAAAACCTGGGCCTGGTGCCCATGGTCATCGAGCAAAGCGGCCGCGGCGAACGCGCCTATGACATTTACTCGCGGCTGCTGCGCGAGCGGGTGATTTTTCTGGTCGGCCCCATCAACGATCAGATGGCCAATCTGGTCGTGGCGCAATTGCTGTTTCTCGAGTCGGAAAATCCCGACAAGGACATTTCGCTCTATATCAATTCGCCCGGCGGCTCGGTGTCTGCCGGCATGGCGATTTTCGACACCATGCAGTTCATCAAACCCGACGTGTCCACCTTGTGCACCGGCATTGCCGCCAGCATGGGCGCTTTCCTGATGGCGGCTGGCGCAAAGGGCAAGCGCTACTCGCTGCCCAATTCGCGCATCATGATTCATCAACCCTCTGGCGGGGCGCAGGGCCAGGCGACGGACATCGAGATTCAGGCGCGCGAAATTCTCTATCTGCGCGAAAGACTCAACGGCATTCTTGCCGAGCGCACGGGCCAGACCCTTGAAAAAATTGGCATCGACACGGAACGCGACTTTTTCATGTCGGCCGACGAGGCCAAGGACTATGGCCTGATCGACGAAGTCATCTCCAAGCGCTCCTGATCCTCACCCTCCAAGTAGACACACGCCCATGGCTGAGAAAAAATCATCTTCCGGTGAAAAGACCCTGTACTGCTCGTTCTGCGGAAAGAGCCAGCACGAGGTCAAGAAACTCATCGCCGGCCCTTCGGTCTTCATCTGCGATGAGTGCATCGACCTGTGCAACGAGATCATTCGCGATGAAGTGACTGCAACGGACGCCAATGGCAAGGTGGTGAACTCCGATTTGCCAACGCCGACTGAAATCAAGGCCATTCTCGATCAGTATGTGATCGGGCAGGAGGCGGCCAAACGCATCCTGGCTGTCGCGGTGTACAACCACTACAAACGGCTCAAGCACATCGGCCAGACCAGCGATGTCGAGCTGGCCAAGAGCAACATTCTTCTGGTGGGGCCCACGGGTTCCGGCAAGACCCTGCTGGCGCAGACGCTGGCTCGGTTGCTCAACGTGCCCTTCGTGATCGCCGACGCCACCACACTGACCGAAGCCGGTTATGTCGGCGAAGACGTCGAGAACATCATTCAAAAGCTGCTGCAGAACTGCAATTACGAAATCGAGCGGGCGCAGCGCGGCATTGTCTACATCGACGAGATCGACAAGATCTCCCGCAAATCGGACAACCCCAGCATCACGCGGGATGTGTCGGGCGAGGGCGTGCAGCAGGCTTTGCTCAAACTCATCGAAGGCACGATGGCTTCGGTGCCGCCACAAGGCGGGCGCAAGCACCCCAATCAAGATTTCATTCAGGTCGATACGACCAATATTCTGTTCATCTGCGGCGGAGCATTCGACGGTCTGGAAAAGGTGATCCGCAATCGTTCCGAGAAGTCGGGCATCGGATTTTCGGCCACGGTCAAGACGCAGTCTGAGCGCAGTGTCTCCGAGACTTTTCTTCAGGCCCAGCCGGACGATCTCGTCAAGTTCGGCCTGATTCCCGAACTGGTGGGGCGTCTGCCGGTGGTGGCTGCGCTCGAAGAACTTGACGAACCCGCGCTGGTCGAAATTCTCACGGCGCCCAAGAATTCGCTGGTCAAGCAGTACCAGAAGCTGTTCGAGATGGATGGCATCAAGCTGGAGTTTCGCCCGGCCGCACTCGATGCGATTGCGCACAAAGCGCTTGAGCGCAAGACCGGTGCGCGCGGGCTGCGCTCCATCGTTGAGCAGGCGTTGCTTGACCTCATGTTCGATCTGCCCAATGCGCAAGGCGTGGCGAGCGTCGTCGTTGACGAAAACGTGATCACGGCAGGCGCCAAGCCGCTGCTCATCTACCAGGATGCGGCGAAGGCGTCCTGAGCCTGACGACAGCAGCAGGCGGTTGCAAGCGCAGGAGGTCGCCAGTATCGCTGGCTTGCAAATTCAGCCTGAGTCCCCATCTGCACACCAACTTATTTTCGGGTGACCTACATGTCAGATACCCCTGAGCAAAACACCGACCTCACTGCGCTGCCGCTGCTGCCTCTGCGCGATGTAGTCGTTTTTCCCCATATGGTGATTCCCTTGTTTGTGGGGCGTCCCAAGTCGATCAAGGCGCTGGAATCGGCCATGGAAAGCGGCAAGCAGATCATGCTGGTCGCGCAGAAGGCCGCGGCCAAAGATGAGCCCAAGCCCGACGATTTGTTCGATGTGGGCTGTCTATCGAGCATTTTGCAGATGCTCAAGCTGCCCGACGGCACGGTCAAGGTGTTGGTTGAAGGCGCGCAGCGGGCCAGCGCCCTGAACATCCGGGACAACGGCGACTATTTCGCCTGCGAAGCTGTGCCTATCGAATCCAGTTCGGAAACCAGCGCGGAATCCGAAGCGATGCGGCGCGCGGTGGTGGCGCAGTTCGACCAGTATGTGAAGCTGAACAAAAAAATCCCGCCTGAAATTCTCACCTCGATTTCCGGCATCGACGATCCGGGCCGTCTAGCCGACACCATCGCCGCGCATCTTCCGCTCAAACTGGAACAGAAACAGTCTGTGCTCGATCTGCATGATGTGCATGCGCGTCTGGAAAATTTGCTTGAACAACTCGAACGTGAAGTCGGCATTCTTCAAGTCGAAAAGCGCATCCGTGGTCGGGTGCGCCGCCAGATGGAAAAAAGCCAGCGCGAGTACTACCTGAACGAACAGGTCAAGGCCATCCAGAAGGAGTTGGGCGAGGGCGAAGACGGCGCGGACATCGAAGAGATCGAAAAAAAGATCAAGGCTGCGCGCATGCCCAAAGAGGCCAAGAAGAAGGCCGAAGGCGAGCTCAAAAAACTCAAGCTCATGTCCCCGATGTCGGCTGAGGCTACCGTGGTGCGCAACTACCTCGACGTGCTGATCAGCCTGCCCTGGTCCAAGAAGAGCAAGGTGCGCCACGATCTGGCATTTGCCGAGGCGGTGCTGGAAGAAGATCACTACGGCCTTGAAAAGGTCAAGGAACGCATCCTGGAATATCTCGCGGTTCAACAGCGCGTAGACAAGGTCAAGGCGCCGATTCTTTGTCTGGTCGGCCCTCCGGGGGTGGGCAAGACCTCGCTGGGTCAATCCATCGCTCGCGCGACCGGGCGCAAGTTCGTGCGCATGGCCTTGGGCGGCGTGCGAGACGAGGCCGAGATTCGTGGCCATCGCCGCACCTACATCGGCGCCATGCCCGGCAAGATCCTGCAGAGTCTGAACAAGGTGGCGGTTCGCAACCCTCTGTTCCTGCTTGACGAGGTGGACAAACTCGGCATGGATTTCCGCGGCGATCCGTCCTCTGCCTTGCTGGAAGTGCTCGATCCCGAACAGAACCATACCTTCAGCGATCACTACGTCGAGGTTGATTTCGACCTGTCCGATGTGATGTTTGTCGCCACCTCGAATTCGCTCAACATTCCCCCGGCCCTGCTCGACCGGATGGAGGTCATTCGTCTGGCCGGCTACACCGAGGATGAGAAGGTCAGCATCGCCCAGCGCTATCTCCTGCCCAAGCAGATGAAGAACAACGGGGTAGAGAAAGACGAACTCGACGTCACGGAAAGCGCCATTCGAGGCCTGATTCGCTACTACACGCGCGAGGCCGGGGTGCGCTCTTTGGAGCGTGAGATTTCGCGCATCTGCCGCAAAGCCGTCAAAGGACGCTTGCTGAAAACCTACACCGATCAGGTTGTGGTCACCGAAGACAACCTTCACGACTTCATCGGCGTGAGGCGTTTCAACTTTGGCATCGCCGAAAAGCAGAATCAAGTCGGTCAGGTGGTGGGCTTGGCCTGGACCGAAGTCGGCGGCGATTTGTTGACCATCGAGGCTACCGCCATGCCCGGAAAGGGTGCCATTTTGCGCACCGGATCTCTGGGCGATGTGATGAAAGAATCGGTCGAGGCCGCTCGCACGGTGGTGCGGGTTCGCTCACGACGCCTTGGCATCAAAGATGAGTTGTTCGAGAAACGCGATCTGCACATTCACGTCCCCGAAGGCGCGACGCCCAAGGATGGCCCGAGCGCCGGTATTGCCATGACGACTGCGATCGTCTCCGCGATGACGGGCATTCCCGTCAAGGCTGAAATTGCCATGACCGGCGAAATCACCCTGCGAGGTGAGGTGCTCGGAATCGGCGGCCTGAAGGAGAAACTCCTCGCGGCGCTGCGAGGAGGGATCAAGACGGTGCTGATTCCCGAAGAAAACGTCAAGGACCTGCAGGAGATGCCTGAAAACGTGAAAGCCAACCTGAGCATCATCCCGGTGAAATGGATTGATCAGGTCTTAGACCTGGCGCTTGAGCGCGTTCCTGTGGCACTGGAAGACGAAATTCCCGCCAAGGCCGTTGAAGTGTCAGTCGCGCCTGTGGATACGCCGGTTTCTGAGACCGCGCGTCACTGAGCGGGTCACCAAAAGCTCAACGAAATAGCGCTTGCAACGACGGAAAAAATCGGTATAGAATGCTGGTTTGCTTTCGGGGGTATAGCTCAGCTGGGAGAGCGCTTGCATGGCATGCAAGAGGTCAGCGGTTCGATCCCGCTTACCTCCACCAAGTAAATTCAAGCAATAATTTGAAGGTTTAGTCCCCTTCGTCTAGAGGCCTAGGACACCGCCCTTTCACGGCGATAACACGAGTTCGAATCTCGTAGGGGACGCCAGATTCAACAAACCGAATCTGTATGGAGTGGTAGTTCAGTTGGTTAGAATACCGGCCTGTCACGCCGGGGGTCGCGGGTTCGAGTCCCGTCCACTCCGCCAATAAAACGCAGTAAATCAAGCACTTACAGAACAAGCCCGACCTAAAAAGTCGGGCTTTTTTTGCGCTTTGTGGGAGCGCATTCCCACTCAATTCCCATTTTTCGCCGCCATTTGCTAGTTTTTGCATGTTTAGGCTTCCCACTGGATTCCCACACGCTTCCAACCGGCCTTTGTTTTCATTCTTATTCTGTTTTGCGTTTTTTGTCCCGCAGCTACCGCGCTACGCTTGACATTGCGCCACTGACAGGCTATATTCACCCTTATGTGCAATCGTGACATCCGCATCGCTCGCAGGCAAGTCGGCCAGCCGCTAGCTCGGCTGGCGCGCCTGGCGCGCACGCCGGACTCGTTCGTTGCATTGCTGCTTGGCATCGTGGGCCTAGACCTGCTGCTGACCGCCGGACAGCACGCGCACATTCACCTCGATCTAGTAGGAATTGCCCAGGCTCTCGCGATCGTCGCCTCCACCGCGTTTGTCGGCGCTTTTGCTCTGCGCTTGCGCAGCGACCGCCTGCACCGCATAGCGGAGCTTTCCGCCGCAGCAGCCGCGCTGCAAACGTATGCCGCGCAGCTTGCGCGCGCGGTGCAGCGCTACGCCGCCACCGCACAGCGCCTCGCCGCCGCCGTGCTGCGCATCGCCCCCCACGAAGACCCACAGGCCTCTGTTAGCGGCCTTGCTACTGTCTGCCTCACCCCGCGCCTCGTCGCGCAACGCCCCTATGCCGCCCGCGTCTGCGCGGGCATGCTGCATTGACGATCTGATCTAAACAAACGATCCCCCCCCCAGCCGCCCGCGCATCGCGCCGGCGGCTTTTTTGCGCTCGCCCCGCCCGGCACGCTGGAGTGACGCCCTGAATCCATTTTTGAGCACCCCGATTTTTCGAGGCAAATCATGGATTCGACAAAACTTTTTACGCTTCAGGAGCTTGCTCCTGTTATTAAATTTTCCTACGCGACGCTGCGAAATAGCGTCGTCGTTGACTCGCGCGACCCCAGCCGGGGCGCGGTGCGACTGCGCTATGTGGATCTGCCGATTTTCCGCTGGAGCGGCAAAAATTGGCTGGTGCGCGCCGCCGATGTCGCCGCGCTCATCAACCCGCCCGCCGCCGATCCCGCCGATCCCGCCGATCCCGCCGATCCCGCCGATCCCGCCGATCCCGCCGATCCCGCCGATCCCGCCGATCCCGCCGATCCCGCCGAGGCGCCGACCCCACCCGCCGCACGCCGACCCGGGCGGCCGCGCAAAGGCGCGCCGCTCGCAGGCCCAGCAGGAGGTGTGCAATGAACCCCGCCGACGGAATCGAAATTCAGATTATCGACCGCGAACTGCGGAAGATCGCTGCAAAGCTGGATCTGCCAACCGCGCCGGATCGACTTGACCGAGGGCAGATCGCCAAGGTCGCTGGACTCGGAAACGCGCGAAGCCTGGCTGCAAGCCTTGAGCGTGGAGTTAAAGAGCGACACCCGAAGTGGCTGGCGTTTAGCTCGACGATCAGGAAGGGATCCCACCTCGTCCCGGCCGCCCGCGTCGCCCGCTGGCTTGCCATCGATGAGGGCACGCTCCCAATGCCCATGCCACCCGCCGCCCCGGCGGCCGACCCCGCCGCCGAGCTGGACCGCGCGTGGCGCGGCGCGAAGCGCGCTGTTCGCTGCAAGGGGTGATCGCCATGCCCGCCGCCGCCCAAGCGGCGGGCGTGGCCGTCGCCGCGCCCGCCGTGCCGCCCCCACGCATATCCATTCACCAGCAACAGCAGGTGAAGGACATGGCCACCCCAACCCAAACGCAAATTGCCCGGCGAATTGCCGAGCTGCAGCCCACGCGCGCAGCCATGGCTGCGGCGATGTCCAGCTACTTTCAACAGCACACACGGAAGATCGCGGAAATCGACGGCGTGCGCGAAGCTAACAAAAAGGCGTTCGGCGTGGTGGCAACCGTGGGCTTGGGTAAAAGTCACGGGGTCATGCCGATCGCCGAAGCGGCCCATGCGCAAGGCCTGCCCATAGTCATCCTTGTGCCAAACCACAAGCTCGCCTGGGAACATGCCGAACGGTTGGCCCACCTGGGCGCCGTGGTGTATCGGGGGCGGCGCGAACCGGCAGCGGGCGAGCCAAACGGACCGCCGGTTGATCCAGGACCACATGCCTGCTACCGACTGGTGCAAGTCAGCAAGGCTGGCGACCAGAACCATCGACCTGCCCAGGGGCTTTGCAGCAAGTGCCCGAACGGGATGGCCGCCGTTTTGCAATACGTCACACGCGACGAACTGCGTCGGCAGCGCGCCGAGCAGTTTTTCAAAACATCTGGTATTAACCCGGCGACTGTGCCACCGTGCCAATTTCTGTACAAGGGGCTGCCGGATCAGCTCGCCGCGCCGATTTTGGTTGCGCCAGTGCAGGCGTTCAGCGAAGCGATGGCAATGTGGCGCGAGGTCGACCCAGAAACCAGTTTTTTGACCAGAGAAACCCAACGGCTGGTCATCGTTGATGAGCACATTCCAATGGCCGCCGAGGTTGAGGTCGGCGCTGGCGATATCCAGGTCTGGCGAAACCGCGTTGATGGAATGGCCGAACGACTGGATCGGCAAATCGAGTTTCTGCAAGGCAAAAATGCTCCGACCCAGGCGGAGACCGAAGAGCTTGAGCAGGCGCGCGCCATGCGCGCCTTGACCCCTGAAATTGACGCGACTTTCCGCGCTCTGGCGTCAAAAATCGCGGGCGACATTCCCATTGGGGTTGACGCAGGCCGCATCATCAAGCTGCAAAAATCGGTCGTCAAGGCGGGCGGGTCGGTCGCGGGTACTGCGACGTGGGAAAAGATTGGATACCAGCGCGACGAAGACGACTTTTTCATCCCACTGCGCGCGCTTGTAACGTTGGCACGCAACCTTGCGGCAGGATCGGCCAGGCAGGAGAAGGGCGTGCTGTTCGCCTACGAAACCAGCCCGGTCATCGAGTGGGCGAGGGACAAAGGGAGCGTCATGTTTCTGGATGCGACCATGAGCCAGTCCATGCGGCGGTTCATCGAGGCCAAGGGCGGCACCATCCACAATGCCACGGCAGACCAGAACATGCGAGTCACGCGGGTCACCGGCAGACTGTACAGCCGTGGCGACGTGAGGAAGGACGACTACCCGGCCAAGGCGCGCGCACGGATGGATGACATTCGTCAAAATATTGTGCCGCGGCTTGACAGTCCGGTAGCAATCATTACTCACAAGGCGTACCTCAAATACTCGCAGGAGGCCCACCAGGCCGATGATGCGGCGGAGGTGGCCGCTCAGGCGTTCGAGTCCGCGACTGGCATCCCCATCGGATGGTTTGGCAAGCACGATCGCGGGCTGGACTCATGGGGCGGTCGCAACATTGCGCTTGTGGGCATGCCCCTACTGAGCAAGGAATCCATCGCAGGGGCTTATGCCTGCACCCGCGCGGCCATGATCGACTGTGGAATACCGATGCCCGAATGGGATCAGGTCATGGATAAGGAAAAAGCCGACGCAGACGGCCCGCCCATGCCTGTCATGCCCGAGGTGCGCGCCTGGCTGGTGGACGAATATGCCCAGGGGGTTGCGCAGGCCGTTGGGCGCAACCGGGCGGTTAACCATCCGCGCGGCTGCAAGCCGCTGCAGGTTCACCTTTGGGGTGGGCTGCAGACCGCTGAAATGGACGCAGCGATGCGGTGCTACGGCATCGTGGTGCATGACCGGATGCGCAACCCTAACAGCGCGCCGGGGCCGAAGGTGGACGTTGGCGCTGTGGATGAGGCTATCGAGATGGTACTGGCCACCGGCGGCGCGGTGAGTGAGCGCAGCGTGCGTGGCGCGCTGGTCGGTCTACAGCGCAGCGCTTCAACTGAATCGATCCGCGCCCGCATTCGCGACATGCGCGCCAGCGGTGCGATTCCGGCGGCAACGCGGGTGAAGCGAAGTGACGCAGCCGATACGGCGGAATCGGTTTGTGCCGCCCATTCCGATAACTATGCAGAGTCGGTTGCTTCCATCGCGCCAGAGGCTGATGCCGAAGATGCTTCTGCACACACCGAACCCCAAAAGCAGGGGCAAGAAAAGATCAC
Organism: Thiomonas sp. 13-64-67; assembly: GCF_002282795.1. Lineage (NCBI taxonomy): Bacteria > Pseudomonadati > Pseudomonadota > Betaproteobacteria > Burkholderiales > Thiomonas > Thiomonas sp. 13-64-67. The sequence goes on along the minus strand of NZ_NCKP01000001.1, from coordinate 18,391 downwards.
CCGCTCAGAGGATGCGACTGCGCCGAATTCCTATAAAGAAACTAATAGTGGGAACTCGGCGCAGTGCTGCGGCAATCCAAACCCCCAAACACAGGGGCAAGAAAAGATTTTCCTTGCCCCTGCCTTTGACTTTGACTTTGCTTTTGACTTTTCCGCTGGCGCGGCAACGCTGGACTCGCCACGACTCCAGCCGGACGACGAGATTGCTGACATGCTCGCGGAAGTAGCCGCGCAGATCGAGGCCGACCTGGCGCGCGAAGACGACGACCCCGACCCAGACGAACCCGGCCCGAAGGGACCGTCAGGCGGGCGGCGTGAGCCGCGAGGGCGCGATGGGTGTGACCGGTGTCCGGACATCGCGGCTGCGGCCTCTGCAGCGCAGCGCACTAGTGCCGCCCTTGCGCATATCTCTTACAACAACCCAGGCGACGGAGCGCCGCCATCATGAGCAAACAACGGTAGACAACCTCGGCGCTTGATGCCGGATGCGCACAGGAGATCAGAAATGTTTGAACTTGACCAAGAAACCACGGGGGCGGCGAACGCAGTCCTTCCCACCACCCCACGCAAGGCGCGAAACGCCGACGTGCGCGACGAGGGCCTGCGCATGATCGGCGAGAGGAAATGGCTCGATCCCGAGACCGCCAAAGCCTGCAAAGAAATGCGGGCGGAGATGATGCAAGCGCGCGAGCCGACCGCCCAGGAGATGGGCCTGTTCTTCTACCTGCGCGAACCCATGCTGAAAGACCCAACCTACCTGGTTGCCTGCTGGGAGCGCGGGCGCGAGAAACCTATCCTTTTTCAGCGGCACGACACCATCGGCGCCGCACTGCACGCCATGCAACAGAAGTGGCGAGACAAGAGGCTGGAAGAAATGACCGGCGGCAGCAGCGAAGGGTTTTATGCGGAGTGGTGACGCCGCGCTGAATGCACAGATAAAATCTGAAAAAGGGGATCGGATCGGCCATGAAATCGGACAGGGATGCGGCGTTAGCTCTTCGGCGAGAAGCAATCGCCGAAAAGGCTGCGATCGATGCGCGCTTGTTTGACATCCATCGCATTGCCTGCGAGCAATTTGCTTTGCCAGATGCACGCGAAGCTGTTCGTCATCGTGCGCAGTCGCAGGTCGATCAATGGGAGCGGGGCCATCTTTGCAGCCCCCGTTACATCGCCGCATGGAAGCGAATTCTTGGGTTGGATCCTAAAGATTTCCAAGCTGAAGTGCTGCGCACAGATGCCGAGGGCGTTGCCCTGCGGCAGAACACGCCTTTTGGCTTTCTTGCCAGGCGATGAATCGGCAAGACATTGAGTTGCTGCTGGAGCAGGCCAAGTCCGCAACCCATCACAGCCACTACGTCATCATCGGCAGCTTGTCGATCTTGGGAGCGATAGATTCACCGCCGCCTTCGATGACGATGTCTGTTGATGTTGACCTCTACCCCAGAGACGATCCAGGGCGCGCTGGAGACATTGCCCGCCAATTGGGTCTTGGCAGTGATTTCGAGCAACTGCATGGCTTCTACGCAGACGCCGTATCTCCCCGCCTGCCTGCGTTGCCGACCGGATGGCAGGAGCGCTTGGTTCCTGTTGAATTCAAATCAGGCGTAACGGCATGGTTTCTCGATCCCAACGACGCGGCGGTGTCGAAATACGCACGAAGCGATCCGCGTGATCGAGAATGGATCAGGGCCGGACTCGAATCTGGCATTCTGTCCATGCCAACGATTGCTTATCGGCTTCCCTCCGCTGTGATGGATGACGACGAGGTTCGTATCGCAACACAAGCCATCCTCGAAGACAAGGCATGGATGAAGTCAATCCAGCGACCACCGAAAAGGGCACGGCGAACAGACCGCGACCCCGGCATCAAGCGCTAACCCCGGTTCACCGCCGTCACCACCGCAGCACCCATGAGTCTTGCCCAGGCGGCCGTCGTGGCTGCCTCGACACGGGGCGCCACAGCCCCAGCAGGCTCATACCAATAGTTCGACACACGGAGCACCACCGCAGGGCGCTGCACAAGCGCCTGGAGCCACGGCCACGCCAAGCCTTGGTCGTAGCAGATGCTGGCCCAGGTGCGCACCCCGGCGATGGTCCGCACCGGCTCCCACCAGTGCGACGCCGTGTAGGACTTCTCCCTATTCCACGGCTTCCACATCCCGCCAGGCACCGGCACGGGAGAGGCAAAAAGCAGCGCGTCGCCGCGCTGGCCAAGGCCGACCACGGCATTCAGGTAGCGTCCGTCCCAGCGCACCCGATCCGCCAGCACCGACGCACCGACCAGCCACACGTCGCCTGGACGCATCGCGGCTCGCGCCTGCGCCGCCGTGCCCGGCCCCCAGGTTCCCGCGACGTCCTCGGGGAGAACCACCACAACCCCTCCCTGTTTCTTTGCCCCTGCCTGTGCGCCGCCGAAGGCGGGTGCTTTGGCGTCCCGCGCAGCGGGTGTGCCGTGGTCTTGCGGTGCTGCAGCGACCGCAGCCGCAGCCTGGTTGATCCACTGTTGGTTGCGCGCAACCTCGGCGATCACGTCATCCGTTTCATGATCGACACGGGTGTTCACCCCGATCCAGCCATAGGGTGCGGCGGGCGGCGCATAGAGGGCGTTCGCCACTACCACCAGGACAAACAGACCCCGGCTGACAGGGGCAAGAAAGGAAGGTGCTGAAATCTGTTGATCGTCCGTCCACATGGACTCTGCACGCGCCCAGAACAGGGCCAGACACAGCAGCAAGCCGACAACCCCCATCCCTGGAAAGAGAACCCCGGCCACCGCCAACGGCGACAGCCAGCCGAAGAACCCGAGCGGCGGCAGCGCCTCGATCAACAGCACCGCAACGACACGCCAGCCGCGCGATGCCCAGGCCCATGGTGCAGCCAGCAGCGTGCTCGACAGCACCCACAGGCCGATACCAACGATGCAGCCAGAACCGAAGAAACTCTGCACTTCAGACGGCAGCGCCGCGCTGCCGACGCCGAAGTAGGCCAGCGCAGCCAGGAAACGTCCCAGCGGGCTCTCGGCCAGCAGGACGCCAACGATGAGCAGCGGCGACAAACCAACCCCATAAGGTTGACTGGAGAGTGTCCAGGCCAGCCCCGCCAGAGCAGGCAGCAAGACGGACAACAGGCGGCGGGCTGTGATTCGCCGTAACGAGGGCAGGGCAGTGGCAAGAAAAGTAGGGGGATGCACGACGATCTCCGGTGTGGCGTGGACACACGGATATGCGGTGCAGCGGCAAATATATTGATAGCAGTATTGGTTAAATAGTTATCAACTGTGATATCATCGAATAATGAACAGCAAGCATAAAAAGACGCTTGAGGCGATCTTCTCCAACCCGGTCAACGGCAATCTGGAGCGGGCGCGTATTGAAGGTTTGCTTGTGGCGGCAGGGTGTCGCGTCATCGAGGGAAGTGGATCCTCCGTGACCTTCGAGAAAGATGGATTGCGCGCCTACTTCCACCGGCCCCACCCGGAAAAAGAGGCGTTGAAGTACCGAGTCAAATTGGCGCGGGAGTATCTGGAAAAGATTGGAGTGACCCCATGAATAACGTGATGACTTACAAGGGTTATGCGGCCAGCATGACCTATGACCCGGAGGACAAGATCCTGGTCGGGCGCGTGCTGGACATCGCTGACATCATCGCTTTCCACGGTGAATCCGTGGCCGAGTTCGAGACAGCGTTCCATACGTCGATCGACGACTACATCGGCGCCTGCGCGAAGCTGAAACAACCGCCAGAAAAACCGGCGTCCGGCAAATTGATGCTGCGGATCGACCCCAGCATTCATGCGGCGGCGGCTAAGGCCGCAGCGCGGGAGGGGCAGAGCATGAACAAGTGGGCGGCGAAGGTGCTCGCGGACGCCACAGCGCACCGTTGAACTGGAGAACCATGATGTGGCAAACCATCAAGCTGTATTGGGGCTACTTTCGCAACACGCTGGGTACGCTGATCCTGCTGCTTCCGTTCTTCCTCGCCGCCTGGGTGTTCCATCTGGCGATGGGGCTGGGTAACGGTTCCGGCGACATCTGGATGGGCATCATGGGTGCGGGAGCCGTGCTGCTGCTGTTTCGCAAGCAATGGCGATTGTGGGTGATTCTCTTTCCCGAGTTGTGGGGCATGGCGCGGCCTATTTTCGGAAGCCTCTTTCACATGCTTCGCGCCAGACTCAGCGGCGGGCTGCTGCGCGTGCGCACAGACTGGAATGACCTGCGCCGCGCGATGAAATGAAAACGCCGTGGGCGCGGCCACGGCGAGATTGAGTCACGGACTCCGGCGTCCGGGCGGTTCATGAGCGAGATGGCGAACTCACACCGCCTGCGGAGGTTTTGGGGGTGTTTTCGCCCCAGCAACTGCCACCTGCCGCTGGGCGTTCGTTGCAATGGGATATACAAAAGGGCGGCACAAAATGGCGGCAAACTCAGTGCCGCTGGCCAACCAACTCGGCCCGCAACTGATGAATCTGGCTTTGCATCTGGATCATGACCGGCTGATCCCTCCACTCCACTTGCTTGCCGCCCCACCAGTACCCAGCGATCGCGACCAGCAATGCAGCGGCGACCGCTACGCCCACCTGCCAGGAAAACAGGGTGTCGGACACCGCGCCGCGGATCGCCTCATGGGCTTCCTTTGCGTCCATCTTGACCACCCGGTCAGCCAGGGCCGACTCAAAGGCCGGCATCGCGGCCTTTGCGATGGCCTGCGCAATCTTGTTGGCGTTGATCTCCGGCACAGGGACATTGATCTCGCTGGCGTCGATGTGCGGGCCAATGAGCTTGCCCAGCTTCTCCGCGTCAATGCCGCCCGTGGTGACGTTCTGGACGGCCCGCAGCAGGGCCTCATGATCGACGCGGGCCTGCTCCCTGCGGTTGGACAAGAAATACATTGGCAGGATCACGCCCCATTGGCTGTCGTTGTCGTCGAACTGGGTCGCCAGACGGATGGAGTCGATTTCGGCCTGCTGCTGCGAGGACAGTCCGTCCGGCGCAAAGCGCTCGATCAGATCGGAATAAATGCTCATGGGCGCGCTCCTTAAATGTCTGCCGTATCGGGGCGGACGGTAAAGCTGCCGGACGAAGGGACTTCATCATCCATGGCTTCATCATCCAGGCTTTCCTCGCCGGCGGTTTCCCGCTCCATCTCGGCCAGGCGCGCGCCCGCAGCGCCGCGAAAGGTCTTGACCGCGATAAGCGACCCCAGACCCAGCTTCTTGCCGCCGTTGACCGCCCCATTCAGGACGGCATGGTGCAGTGGCGTGCGCGACAGTTCGGCGGACACAAACGGGGTGAGCACCGGCATTTCGATTTCGCGCCAGCCACTCGCAAGGGCCTGCGTGCGCGTCCCACTCTTGTCCCAGTGCGCAAACTTGTCGCGCGTGCCGTGACGCATGTTCAGGACGACGAACCCGCGTTCATAAAACTTGGGGAACTGGTTGAAACGATCCTGCAACTGCCGCACCGACTCATAATCGGTTCCGATCACCCAGACATGCACGGCGTTCAGCGCCTTCATGACCTCGGTAACTTCACCCGCCTGAGCAATCGCCAGGCCCGCCCCTGCAGGCAGGGAAAACACGATGCGGTTTTCCTCGTCTTCGGGCCAGTCCTGAATCAGGTCGAAGACTTCATTCCCGACGGACACCCACTGCTCGGGCGTTTCGATGCCGCGCATCAGAATGGAAACATCACAATCGCCGACGCGCTCCGGGCTGAACCCGCCTTTGCCGCACACGTCCTGATTCGACGCATCCGCGTCAACGACAAACAGGCGCTTGACCGGACGCGGCAATTTGAAACGCGCGGACTGCATCAGCATGTCGGCGAGGGCACGCGCGGTGAAGCTCTTGCCGACGCCGCCCTTGTCGCCGTCAACGAAATAGGTTTTGATCATCACGATCTCCAGTTGGTAGGTACACAACCAGATATGCGAAGGGGCGGCAAATCAAATCAGTAGGGGATGCCGTTCCTGCGCTCTTCCTCGATGTCTTGCGCCGTCTCGCGCACCGATCTGATCAGGCAAGCCGCGTCATCTTGCCCGAACCCGCCGACGCAATACTTGCCGTTTTTGTCCCTGATTTCCATCAGCCGCTCACTGGTGGCAATGAGGCGCAGCCCATACTTCTTGAGGGTCTCCCGCGTTGCCGCGTCGTGTACCGGGTGATACCCGTTTTTGCTGTTTTCCATCGGCATCGCTTCCGGTGGCCACCACGGTTCATCGTAGGTGATCCGCCCGTCCGGGGTGAACCGCTTGAACGCATACGGCTGGTCGGTCTTCGGGTTGACTGGCGCGGGCTTGTCCCACAGCTTTTCCAGCCATTCCTGCGCGGCGGGGGTCAACTCATCGGGTTTGACCTGCGTCGGATGCCGGTCGCCGAATTGTTCGGCAATCCACTTCTTGGCAAGCTCCGAGCGTTCCGTGTGGGTCAACTCACCGTGTGGAATTTCCGGGAACGGGGCGGGTGAGGGCGGGTTGTGTCGGGGTGATGCGGGTGGGTCGGGTCGGGTCTGTGGCTGGGCTAGAGCGGGTGCGAGCGCGGAAGGCTGCACCTCGGGGTGCGGGCCGTCGGCTTTTTTCTTTGCCCCTTGGGGTTGGGGTGCGGCTTTCACACCCCGTTGCAGCGGCGGCAGCCCATTTTCAGCGCGAATGATGCCCAGATGCCGAACCAGATGGGTTCTTTTGATGGCGAAGCCGTCATCCCGCAAGGCTGCTGCGATGTCTTCCAGCGTCAGTCCAGCTGCCAGGTGCTTCTCAATGACGGGGAAAAGGACACGCACCAGCGAGCTCGGCGACAGGCGTTGCGGGTCTTGCAGTCGCCGCGTCAATGTAGCGTCCGCTCGCTGGCGGATGCGTTCAACAGGGTCTTCAATGAAATCTTCCGTGTTCGCAGTATCCATATCGTACTCAGCATTCGCTGTGGGCTGATGCATGGTTATGGCGACAGGCGGCAGATTCGATCTGACAGCCGGCGCGACAGGAATTCAAAAACACGCCGACAGGATTCAAAAGCGATTTGACAGGCGTACTGACATGTTTCAAAAGCGATCTGATAGGCGTAACAATTCCATCGACAGGTGCGCAAATCGTCTCGACAGGATTCAAAAGCAATCCGACAGGCGTATCGACAGGATTCAAAAGCGATTTGACAGCGGCGCAAATCGTTCTGACAGGCGTATCGACAGCGAACAAAAACGATCTGACAGGCGTAACAATTCAAGCCAGTGGACAACAAACAAGTGCAGGGTAGGGGGCCGTGGCCACAATCCTCGAAACCGCCCGCGCTTCGCTTGTCGGTTTCTGCGTTTGTGCCCCGTCCCCACCTGCTCAGGCTCCGCCCGAGACCCGAAAGGCAGCGTTCTCGGCTGCGCCTTGAACGCCAAATCAATCGGCAAACGTACCCGCGTTGCGTGCGAGATAAGACCAGGGGGCAAGAAAGCAAAGTGCCGCCCCCGCGCATATCCCGGTATCTCCCATTCCTGGACATGCCGTCATGCGCACACCCACCGCAATCTACGCTGCCGCAACCCTGCTCGCGGCCAGTCTCGCCACCGCCCACGCCGCCACACTGACCGTGGGCTACGCCAACGTCAGCCTGAACACCGGAAACGGTTTGTCGTCGAGCGTGCCCGCGCTGCACCTGGCCGCTCAAGCAGAGCTACCTGACGGGTACGACGTCACCGCCAGCGTCACCCACGGCAAACGCGAAGCGGCGAGCGACACGGACGCCCACGTTGCCATCAACGGAAATTTGCCACTGGCAATCGGAACCATTCAGCCCGGCCTGGTGACGGGTTACACCCGCATTGACTACAGCGGCAGTTACTTCCATGACGGCCCCGGCTGGCGCATGGCGAGCGGCTACGCCGGCGCGCGCATCGGCTATCTGTACGCGCCGACCTCGGATGTCTCGCTACATGCTGCGTTCGAGTTTGGCCGCAACTTCGCGACCCAATACACGCAGCGCCCGACCATCGGCGGGCTCTACACCGCAGCCGACATCGGCGCCTCCCTGCGCTTTGGCCCTGGCGCGCTGACCGTCGGCGCGCGACTGATGAATTTGCCGATCAGCCAGGACAGTGGTCTGCACATCCGGACTGCCGAGTACCGCATCGGCTACGCGCTGACGTTCTGATCACCGATCTGCCGCCCCTGCGTATATCCCAGCATCCCAACACATTCGGAGATGCCGAAATGTCCAGCAGCAGCCCGCCCATCACCGCGCGCACGAAAGTGCCGCCGCCACAAAACAAGGCCGTGCATCACTTTGTGCGCAGCCTTCGCCGCTCATCAGAACTCGGCTGGACTGTCGGCCTCGATCTGCAGCGCGCCTGGGGAATCCGCCCCGCGTCCTCACGCCGTGCCGCCCCTGCGTATATCCACTCAAGCAGTTCCCATCCTTGAAGGAGAACCCGACATGGCTCAAGCCAACCCTTACCTCAATGCCCGCCGCGAGTGGGACGAGCGCTACGGCGACCAGATCGCCCGCGCCAAGTCCTGGCGCATCGCCGCCATTGCCGCACTTGCCGTGGCGTCCGTCGCCGTAGCGGGTGTGGCCTACATCGGCGCGCAGAGCAAGATCAAGCCCTTTGTCGTTGCCATCGACAAGATGGGCAGCCCGATTGCAGTGGCCCAACCCAGCAACGGCTCTGGCGTGACTCAGCGCATCATCGAAGCGCAACTTGCCAACTGGATCGTCAACACCCGCATGGTGTTGCCCGACCAGACCGCGCAGCAAACGCTGCTCAACCGCAGCTACGCCATGCTGTCCAGCAATGCCGCCAGCACGGTCAGCGACTGGTTCAAGGCCAACAGCCCGTTCGGTGCGGCCTACACCGTCAACCCGCAGGTCAACAGCGTGTTGCCGACGGGCGCCAACACCTACCAGGTGAACTGGACGGAAGTCAAAGCCATCCCCGGGCAGAACAGCACGACGACGCACTGGAAAGCGCAGATCACCGTCGGCGTGGACGCCAAGCTGGCCGACAAGCCGCAAGTCATGCTCGACAACCCGCTGGGCATTTTCATTCAGTCCCTGAACTGGACGCAGAGCGTGTCCTGATCCACCCCGATTCCATCCCCCGGAGAAACCCCCATGAAACGCACTCTTCTTGCCGTCGCCCTGTCGGCCTCTTTCTTTGCCCCTGCCTTTGCTGGCGGGTCGGCGCCTGACAACGGGCGCGTCAGCCATGAACTCCAGCGTTTTCGCGTCGTCCACCGGGCGATCCCGGTCGGCACGCCCGACAACGGGCGCACCAGTCATGAACTGGTGAACCAGACCCCGCCCGTGCCGCTGTCGTACCGGGCGACCGACGCCGCCGCACAGCAATGGCTGCAAACCGGCGTCGCCAATGACATCATCGGTACGAACGGGCAAGTGATGTACGCCTACGGCCAAAGTCGCCCCACCATCACCTGCGCCCCGCTGCATGTCTGCGTCATCAACCTGCTGACCGGCGAGCACATCACCAGCCTGAGCATCGGCGACTCGGTGCGCTGGCTGGTGCAACCCACGAATGCCGGGGAGCGACCCATTGTGATCGTCAAGCCGACGCAAGCCGGGCTGGTCACCAATCTGGTCGTGACCACCGATGCCGGACGGGTCTACTACATGACCCTGAAAAGTGATGCGCACGACTATGTGCCACTGGTCGGCTACTACGACCCGCAGCAACTGGTCATCAACATGCAGCAGCAGGCCGCACAAGCACGCGCCGCCGAACAAGCCAAAGCCGAAGCCAAGAAGCAGGCCGTGGTTGCCCCGCTGGGCAACATCGACCCGGCCAAGCTGGACTTTGATTTCACCTGCACCGCGGATAACGGCAATGACGATACGAACATGCTGCCGGTGCGCGTGTTTGCCGGTGGCGGCCACACCTACCTGCAGATGCCGCAGTCGATGAAATTCACCGATGCGCCCGCTGTGTTCAACACCAGCAATGGCAACACCGAACTGATGAACAGTCGCCTGGTGCATGGCTACTACGTTCTTGACGGCCTGCCGAGCAAATTCAACCTGACGCTGGGTGTCGGAAAGAACGCGCACACCGTGGTGTGCCAGCACGGCGGGCAAAGCAGCGCCGGCTTCTTCGGCTGGGCGCGCTGATCCATCTGCGGCAGCGAGCCCCCAACACAGAGGCAAGAAACATGAATGACGACAACCAACCCGCAGGCGCAATTGAAGGGGCAGCGCTGCCCGTCCCCACCGCGCCCGCCGCAGAACTTCCCCCGATCGCTGACGTGATCGGGCCGGGAAAGACCAAGGGCGGAAAAGATGGGGGCAAAGGCGACGGAAAGGGCAAGGGCATGAAGCTCAAGGCCGACCCGAAGCAAGGCAAGCGCCTGTCCAAGAAAAGCAAGACGCTGATGTTCGGTGGGTTGACCGTGCTCAGCGCGTTGATCCTGATCGGCATCGCCACATCGGGCAACAAGTCCGCTCCTTCCGAAGCCTTGTCAGCCAGCAGCACGGATCAGGTCGGCATGAGTACGCCGCCCGCACCGAGCGCGGCGCAAACGAGCGCGTTCACCGTGCGCGGCGCTGTCACACAGGCGACCGCCGCATCCGCTCCCGCGCCTACAGCCAGCGGTGCAGGGGCTGCACTGGCACATCCGCAGGGCGCCACGCTGCAACCGGGTCAACCGACGGCTTTGACGCCCGCGCAGAAATATCACCAGTGGCTGGTTGACCAGCATTACAAGCGCCTGGAAGGGCTTGTGCTGGCGGACCAAAGCGCCAACCTGGCGGAGACCGGCGTCGGCGGAAAGGGCTTGATGCAGACTGCCGGGACGAACCAGGCCAGTCCGCAAGACTTGCTGGCGTTGCAGCATCAACTGTCGCAAGCCATGGCGCAAAACCCGCAGGCCGCGAACGATCCCAATGTGCGCAAATTGATGGCTGCGCTGAGTGGGATGAATGGGGCGAGCGGGATGGGCGGCGCTGGTGCGCAGTCCAGCAATCAAGGTTTCCTGGACGTGCAGCAGAACAAGGACGGCAACGGCTATCTGCAAGCCGCTGTGCAGCCCAAGGCGTCCAACCATGAACTATTTGCCGGCTCGGTCATTCCTGCCGTGTTGCAAACCGGCATTGATAGCGACTTGCCGGGGACGATCACCGGCATGGTGCGGCAGACCGTGTACGACAGCCTGAACCCGAGCGTTGTCCTGATTCCGCAAGGCACCAAAGTTATCGGCTCGTATAGCAGCGACGTGGCCTATGGCCAGAGCCGCGTGCTGGTGGCCTGGAACCGGCTGATTTTCCCCAACGGATCGATGATCGACCTCAAGGGCATGATCGGCGCGGACGGGCAGGGCGAAAGCGGCTTGTCCGATCAGGTGGACAACCACTACGCGCGCATCTTCGGCAGCGCCATTCTGATGAGCATGCTGGGGGTGGGGGCGCAGTTGAGCCAACCGCAGACCGGCAGCGCACTCACCACGCCAAGTGCCAGCCAGCAGGCTGCAGGAGCCTTGTCGCAGCAGATCGATACCGTCGGGACGAACCTGCTCAACAAGAACCTGAACATTCAGCCGACGCTCAACATCCGGCCTGGCTACACGTTCAATGTGCTGGTCAACCGGACGATGATTCTGCCGCCGTACTCGGGGAGTTGAGAGCAGAGCATCGCAGGGAAGGGCGGCTGAGGCCGCTCTTTTTTTACTTGTCCGACGACGCGGACGGCTCCAGCCCCTGCAATGGCTTGCCCGGTTTGAATTTTGGAAACCGGGTCGCTGCCTTCTGCATAGGCTCGCCCGTCCTCGGATTGCGCGCCAGATGGGCTTTGCGCAGCGAAGCACTGAACACGCCGAAATTGCGAATCTCCACCCGTTTGCCGTCGGCCACCGCCTGCACGATGGCGTTTAGGATGACCTCAACGGTGTCTTCGGCATCCTTGCGCGAAAGGTGCGGGTGGCTTGCCGCCAAGCCGTCTATCAGTTCAGAGCGGATCATGCCGACACCTCGCGCCGACTCCGCGTTTTCTGGGCTGGAAGCAAGCTCGTAAGCCGCTGATACAGGCCGAACAGGAAGGCCACGCGCGGGGCGTCGGCCTTGTCGCCCTTGTAGCCGTAGGCTGCGTCCACGGCCCGGTCGTTGGCCTGGTGGGCTTTGCGCAGTTCGGCAGGCATGGTCAGCGGGTCGTAGAGATCGGCCAGGGTGGCGCCGGGATACAGCGCCCGTGCATCAAGGACGCCCTGCGCGTTGTGCTCGATGGCCTCCTGCTGCGCGTCGGTTGGCTGCGGCCAAGGAAAATTGTTGTATACGGCTGGCGCGTAGCTATAACGACTTTCCAGCCTACCGCACACCGCACGCATCCATGCGTTGTGCATCGTGCTCATCATGACACCAAAGTGGAAGCGCGTCGCCCCTGGGATGATTTGCAGCTTGTTGCTCGCAATCACGCTGCTGGGCAAGAAGCCCATCGGAATAAAGTGTCGGTTTTCCGATGACACTTCAGGCAGCGCCAGATAGTCGGTTTCAGGCTGACGATCTTGCGTGAACAGTGTCGCCTGGGCCGCGAACTCCTGCACGCTCTTGGTCGGACTTTTGAGCCTTGTCTCAGCGACTGCGCGGACCCGTTGCATGACGGCGGGTGCCGAGCGCAACTCCGATGGTGAAACCCCCTTTAGCCAAAGACACCATCGCCACGTGCCGTTGAGAAAATCTTCGCCACCAACGTAAGGGCGAAGCCATTGCTCCGCACGGGGCTCGATCGCGAGAAGCTCGGCTTTTTGCTGGTCAGTCAGGATCAAGTGCCCGCCGTCTGTCGGCTGACTCCCTTTGAGCAGTTGTGGCATGCCAGGTGGCGGATCGGTCCTCGACGGCAGAATTACGTCCGGCGCGTCAACCAAGTATGGATTGATCCGATTGGCCTCGACTCTCACCCCCTCGCCCTTGGGGTCGTCGCCATAGTCGAATATGGTGCAATGCCTCGGGGCATGTAATGCGAACCCGATGATGACGCAATGCACGGCGGCCTTGCCCTTGCCCTCGTTACTCCACTTGAACGTGCGGTGAGCGAAACGGATTTGAACGCCCTTGGAGAGCATCCAAGGCCACATGGTGCCCACCTGCTCACCCTGGCAGATGCTGTTGGTGGATACGAACGCAACCGCAATGGCACGATTCGGTGCGCAGTATTCGACTGCTCGGCGATGCCAGCAGGTCACATAATCAAGGCGACCGAATCGGCCCTCATGACCCCACACTGATGCCATATCAACCATTTGCTCCGCGTTGCGCCACTGGTGGCCCACGAACGGCGGGTTGCCCAGCACATAGCTGCACTGCTCGGGCGGCAGCACTTCGGCCCAGTCGGTGCGCAGGGCGTTGGCGTGGTGGATGTGCGGGCTATCGACCAAGGGCACGGTAGGCCGAGTGGTGCCGAAGCGCTCGGCGGTTTCCAGGTTCATCTGGTGGTCGGTGATCCACAGCGCCACGCGGGCGATGTGCGCGGCGGATTGGTCAATCTCGATGCCATAGAACTGGCTCACGCGCAGGCGCGACAAGGTGGATACGTCGAGCAGGCCGCGCGTCTGCCCGCCCTTGCTGAACAGCAGTTCAATGACTTCGTTTTCCAGGCGGCGCAGTTCGCGGTAGGCGATGACCAGAAAGTTGCCGCAGCCGCAGGCGGGATCGAAAAAGGTCAGCGTGGGGAGCTTGTCGTACAGGGCTTGCAGCCGGGGTTTGCTGTGGCGGGCGGCGGCGAATTCGTCGCGCAGGTCGTCCATGCACAGGGGGCCGAGTACGCGCAGGATGTTGCGTTCGCTGGTGTAGTGCGCGCCGAGTTCGCGGCGGCTGGCCTGGCGGCGCTCGTCAGGGGAATGCGCTTCGAGCACGCCTTGGAACATGGCGCCGAAAATGGCCGGGGAAATGCCCGACCAGTCGAGGTCGATGCAGCGCATGAGCACGGCGCGCAATTCGGCGTTGAAGGCGGGGATGCGGGTGCGCTCGGCAAACAGGCTGCCGTTGACATAGGCGAAGGCGCGCAGGTCGTCGTCGAGCGTGGTCTGGCGCTGGTCTTCGGCGGTGTCGAGCACGTCGAACAGTTCGGAGAGCGTGGCCCCCAGGTCTTTGCCGTCGGCGCGGGTACGCTCCACCAGGCGGCGGAACATACCGTTGTCGCCAAAGATGCCGGTGTCGTCGGCGAACAGGCAGAACAGCAGCCGGGTGAGGAAGATTTCGAGGTCGCGGCCTTTGAAGCCGATGTCGAGCAAGCCTTCGTGCAGCTTGCTGATGGCGTAGGCGGCATTGCGGTTGATGGGCGATTCTTCGACGATCTGCGGGGCTTCGTCTTCGAGCAAAAAGCTGAACCAGTGCGGATGCGGGCGAAGTCGGAGGTGATGATGTAGCGCGGGCGCTCGGCCTCGGGCAGGGCGATGAAGTAATCGGCGGCCTGATCGAAGGCTTTGTCGAGATCTTTGCCCCGGCTTTTGTGTTCGACGATGAGTTTGCCGGGGATGAAGCTGTCGATGAAGCCGCGCGCGCCGCCGAGCTTGTCCACGGCCTTTTCGTAGATGGTGGCCGACTCGGCGCGAATGCCAAAACACTCGTAGAAGCGTAGCCAGAAAGTCTTGGCATCGGCAGCCTCTCGCTGGGCGTTGGCCCATTCCTTGGCGAAGGCGGTGAGGCGGCGGCGGATGTCGAGGGCGGAAGGGCTAGGCATGGGCGGTGTCGAATCAATCGTGCAACCGCAAGCGTAGCGAACTCAGCCCGCCGACCGTGCAATCACCCGATCCCGCTGCACCACCCCCCAATTCCGGCTGTCGAACGACACCTTCGGATCGCCAGAACCAAACGTCCAATACTCGCCATCCGCAAGCCGGTGTACACCGAAATCAGCGGGCAGCGTCAGCCCTGGCCACGCCTTCGGTCGCGCGATCACCTTGCTCTGCGGCAACAGACGTCCGTTGACAGAGACCCCCGCTGTGGACACGTCCACCACATCGCCCGGCACGCCGACAACGGTTTTCAGAAACGGCGCACCGCCGTTGGGGCACGCGCCATGAACCATGAACGGATAGAGCGTCACCGGGGGGCAAAAGGAGATCAGGTCGCCGCGATGAATCACGGTCTGCGCCGTAACGGGCGTCAGGCGATACAGGCCCAGCGGCTCGCTGGGTGTGGTGTTGAACCGCCAGCCGGTCGCCCAGGCTGTGCCGATCGCGGACGCCGCAATCATGCCCGCCACGGCAGGCCAGCGCAGGCGATGCCAGTTGCTGTGACGAATGTTGATCTTCATGGGGTCGTCTCAGAAAACGGAAAATAAAGCACGCTAAGCCGGTTGCAGCGGCCGTAGCGGCCTGAACTTGCCCGCGCCGATCTTGGCGCTGCTGCGCCAGAGGTAATCGCCGGTCAGGTTGATGTGCTCCCAGCCGAGCGGCGACAGGTACTGCAACAGGCCGTCATCGACGGCTTGACCGTGGCCACGCAAGGCGTTCGCGGCCCGCTCCAGATAGACCGTGTTCCATAGCACGATGGCCGCCGTCACCAGGTTGAGGCCGCTGGCCCGGTAGCGCTGCTGCTCGAAGCTGCGGTCGCGGATTTCCCCCAGGCGGTTGAAGAACACGGCGCGGGCCAGCGCGTTGCGCGCCTCGCCTTTGTTCAGCCCGGCATGCACGCGGCGGCGCAGCTCGACGCTTTGCAGCCAGTCCAGGATGAACAGTGTGCGCTCGATGCGTCCCAGCTCACGCAGGGCGACGGCCAGGCCGTTCTGGCGCGGGTAGCTGCCAAGCTTCCTGAGCATCAGCGAGGCCGTCGCCGTGCCCTGCTTGATCGAGGTGGCCATCCGCAGGATTTCATCCCAATGGGCGCGGACGTGCTTGATGTTGAGCGTGCCGCCGATCATCGGTTTCAACGCCTCGTAGGTGGCATCGCCCTTCGGGATGTAGAGCTTGGTGTCGCCCAGGTCACGAATGCGCGGGGCGAAGCGGAAGCCCAGCAGGTGCATCAACGCGAAGACGTGGTCCGTGAACCCTGCCGTGTCGGTGTAGTGCTCCTCGATCCGCAGGTCGGATTCGTGATACAGCAGGCCGTCGAGCACGTAGGTCGAGTCGCGCACGCCGACGTTCACGACCTTGGTGTGGAACGGCGCGTACTGGTCGGAGATATGGGTGTAGAACGTCCGCCCTGGGCTGCTGCCGTATTTCGGATTGATGTGGCCGGTGCTCTCGGCCTTGCTGCCGGTGCGGAAGTTCTGGCCGTCCGACGATGACGTGGTGCCGTCGCCCCAATGCTCGGCGAAGGGATGTCGGAACTGCGCGTTGACCAGCTCGGCCAGTGCCGCCCCGTAGGTTTCGTCGCGGATGTGCCAGGCTTGCAGCCAGGCCAGCTTGGCGTAGGTCGTGCCGGGGCACGATTCCGCCATCTTGGTCAGGCCCAGGTTGATCGCGTCGGCGAGGATCGTGGTCAGCAACAGGTTTTTGTCCTTGGCCAGGTCGCCTGACTTCAGGTGGGCGAAGTGCCGGGTGAAGCCCGTCCATTCGTCTACCTCCAGCAGCAATTCGGTGATCTTGACGTGCGGTAGGATCATCGCCGTCTGGTCGATCAGGGCCTGTGCGGTATCGGGCACCGCCGCATCGAGCGGCGTGATCTTCAGGCCCGACTCCGTGATGATGGCGTCCGGCAGCTCGTTGGCCAGCGCCATGCGGTTGACGGTGGCGAGCTGCGTTTCCAGCAGCGTCAGCCGGTCATGCAGGTACTGGTCGCAATCGGTGGCCACGGCCAGCGGCAATTCGCTGGCCTGCTTGAGGCTGGCGAATTTCGCGGGCGGCACCAGGTAGTCCTCGAAGTCCTTGAACTGGCGCGAGCCTTGCACCCAGATGTCGCCGGAGCGCAGCGCGTTCTTCAGCTCCGACAGCGCGCACAGTTCGTAGTAGCGCCGGTCGATGCCGGTGTCGGTCATCACCAGCTTCTGCCAGCGCGGCTTGATGAACTCGGTCGGCGCGTCGGTGGGCACCTTGCGGGCGTTGTCGCTGTTCATGCTGCGCAGCACCTCGATGGCGTCGAGTACGTCCTTGGCGGCGGGCGCGGCCCGCAACTTGAGCACGTCGAGAAATTCCGGCGCGTAGCGGCGCAGCGTGGCGTAGCTCTCGCCGATGCGGTGCAGGAAATCGAAGTCCTCGGGTTGCGCGAGCCGCTGCGCTTCGGTGACGCTCTCGGCGAAAGCATCCCAGGACATGACGGCCTCGATGGCGGCGAACGGATCGCGGCCCGCTTGCTTGGCCTCGATCAGCGCCTGGCCGATGCGCCCGAACAGCCGCACCTTGGCATTGATCGCCTTGCCGGATGCCTGGAACTGCTGCTGATGCTTGTTCTTGGCGGCATTGAACAGCTTGCCCAGGATGCGGTCATGCAGGTCGATGATTTCGTCGGTGACGGTGGCCATGCCCTCGATGGCGAGCGCCACCAGGGTCGCGTAACGCCGCTGCGGCTCGAACTTCGCCAGGTCGGCGGGCGTCATCTGGCCGCCCTCGCGGGCGATCTTGAGCAGCCGGTTCTGGTGAACCAGCCGCTCGATGCCGGAGGGCAGGTCGAGCGCCTGCCACGCCTTGAGGCGTTCGATGTGTTCCAGCATGTGCCGCGAGTTCGGTTTGACCGGGGATTGCCGCAGCCAGGCCAGCCACGTCGTCTTGCCGTTGTCGCGGCGCTTGAGCAGATCGTCGAGGCGACGGCGATGCACGTCCGTCAGCGGCTCAGCCAAGGCGTCGTAGAGACGCCGGTTGGCGCGGGTAATCGCTTCGGCGCTCGCCCGCTCGACGGCGTTGAGGGCGGGCACAATGACCGACTGCCGCCGCAGGTGCTCGATCAAGGCTCTGGCCAGCACGATGCCCTTGTCGGTTTGCATGGCCAGCTCGGTCAGCAACTGGACAGCCTGCCGGTAGTGGCCAATCGTGAACGGCTGGAAGCCGAACACCGTTTGCAGCTCGACCAGGTGCTCGCGTCGGGTCTGCTCACGCTGCCCGTACTCGTCCCAGCTTTCGATGCCGACCTTGAGCTGGTTGGCGACCAGTCTCAGCAATGGCGGGAACGGTGGCTCATCAGCGCCAAGGATGACGCCGGGAAAGCGCAGGTAGCAGAGCTGCACCGCGAAGCCCAGCCGATTGGCCGGGCCGCGCCGCTGCCGGATGATGGAGAGGTCGCTTTCGCTGAACGTGTAGTGACGGATCAACTCATCCTTGGTGTCCGGCAACGCCAGCAGGCTTTCGCGCTCGGCGGCGGAGAGGATCGAACGGCGGGGCATGCGGTTTCCTTCTTCTTGAAAACGTAGGTTTGTGACAAGCCCGCCAAGGCAACCGGCGCTGTCATTTTCAGAAGACGAATGCACCAGTTAATTAGGTGTGGCGGCTGTTGTGCGGCCAGCTCCTGACAGTCCAATATCAGAAGTGATCTGCACCAATC